>NZ_SGSS01000070.1:0-2068 GCF_004209135.1 Acinetobacter sp. WCHAc060006
AAAAAATTCTGATAGATATATGCATACATTAAATAAAAATAGAACTAAAAATCAAAACAGATAAAAACTAAAATAGATAAACCCCAGATTAAAAGCCGAACATCCTCCCCACAAGCAAAATTGCACGCATCTATTCAGCTCAAGCTATATCAAGATTATTCCAGAATTCATTCTATACATACATGGAGTGGCTGTATGGAATTGAAAATGCTGAATAGCCAATAGCATTGATATATCTGTTAAAGATTGAACTATTTTTTAGAATTTTATAGTTTCGCGCCATACATTGCGTCAAAATAATCAACGGGTAAAAATATAAAAAACATTGGCATGAATGTGCTTATGGACGATTGATGCGTACAAGGGGCGTGTAAATGAACGCAAAAAATGAAACCTTTCCATGTTTAGTGTGCCAAAAAAAATTCAGTTCGCATTTTTTAGTTCCAATGGGTACGGTCAGAGAAAGCATTACGCAAGAAATAAGCCAAGACTTTCCAGAGTGGAAACCACAGGACTACATTTGCTTAAGTGACTTAACGCGCTACCGTGTGCAGTATGTACAATCGCTTTTACAGTCCGAGCAAGGTGAAGTCTCGGACTTAGAAGTTGAAGTGTTGCACAGCATGCAACAACATGAGTTGATTAGTAAAAATGTAGAAACCACCTTAGAACAGCAGTGGACTTTGGGCGACCGACTCGCAGACAAAATCGCGACTTTTGGAGGTAGTTGGACTTTTTTAATCTGCTTTACGCTGTTTTTAATTGTTTGGATTGCTGTCAATAGCATCATTATGGTGAAAAACCCGATCGACCCTTATCCTTTCATCTTGTTAAATTTACTCTTGTCCTGCGTGGCCGCCATGCAAGCGCCAATTATTATGATGAGCCAGAACCGACAAGAAGCCAAAGACCGACAGCGCTCAGAAAATGATTATCAAGTGAACTTAAAGGCAGAACTTGAAATCCGACATTTGCATGAAAAAGTTGACCATTTGCTTTTACATCAGTGGGATCGACTTACTAAAATTCAGCAGGTACAACTTGATTTACTCGAAGAGATGAATAAGCAGCGCCATCAATAAGGTGCTTTATCTTGTGTCGTCAATTGCGATTCAATCTTCATAGGAAAATTGCGTAGCTCTGATTTTCCATTCATCGCCTTAAAATATACGATGAATGGAAACAAGGGCTTAGCCGTTGGTCGGCATAGAATTTAAGCTTTAACATGCTTTAAATTAAAACTGTGAAATAGATCATTATTTAATCAAAATTTAACTTTTAGTTTTGAAATTTTGATTTAAAAACATGATCATCCAGTCGATATTTAATCCCTTAAAATAATTATAGGTTTCTTGCTAGGGGGATTATTGCAATGGCTCAGTTTGATATTGAAATAAGGCATCCACACCATGCTTCAGACAACGAATTAGAATTGGTACATGTCAAAAGTATTGCGGAAGCATCAACAGCATTTGATGCGATGCATTGGTTTAATTTGCAATTATTGCTACTTCAGCTACAGGGGCGACAGGCTTATTTTATGGTGACCAATCCCGAGTCGAGCCAGTCCATTAAAATTAGCTTAAATGAATTATCGACGTCAGATTCCTTAGAGTTTGTCTTACAAAGCGACATCGAAGTCATTTCAGAACAACGTGAAGTCTTTGGTTTATTTAAGCGTAAAACCAAAGATTATGTTGAGTTTAAACAGCTCAATTTAAGAAAAGCACATGAATATTTGGATCGTTTTTTAAATGGCCAGTTGGATGCACTCAAACAACAGTATCTAAATGGCGATACTGAAGTGGCGTGTAGCTCATAAAGTGGTTTAGCCTGTTGTATTGAACCTCTCTAGCGAAGAGATCGTGAAATAAAAATAGATTTTTTAATGCTTATTTGCGATCTTGAATGCGTATTTTTGTTAGGTTTGAAAAGTATTTTAATATTTTTATGAATGGGTGAAAAAAATTCCAAAATAGATAAAAATGAGTCTGTAGTAGGGAAACGATCCCGCCTGCTTTTTTCTAAACTTTATCTCAAGGGTGTGATAGAGATCGAAAAGAGCAGT
>NZ_SGSS01000071.1:0-1955 GCF_004209135.1 Acinetobacter sp. WCHAc060006
TGTCAACGGCATTCTAAAATTGACCCCTTTTACCTTTCAAATGGCAAAGTAAAATTGACCCCTTTGATCTCGTATTAAGTTTCAACCTGGGGCTGAATCCCAATTCTTTTTTTATCCTTCAAACGATAACTCTCACCCGATATCTGTACCACATGACAGTGATGCAATAACCGATCTAACATCGCAGCGGTCAACGTGACATCATCTGCAAAGGATTTGGACCACTGGCTAAAGGGTAAGTTACTCGTCAATATCGTACTGCCTTTTTCATAACGCTTGGCAATCACGTTAAAGAACAGATTCGCTTCTTCACGTCCAAACGGTAAATAACCAATTTCATCGATAATCAGTAACTTTGGTCCCAGTACCGCACGTTGCATATAGGTTTTCAGTTTACCTTGCTGATAGGCTGTACTCAGTTGCAGCATGAGATCGGCGGCGGTAATGAACTTGATCTTAATGTTGTTCATGATGGCCTTATAGCCTAATGCCATAGATAAGTGCGTTTTTCCTACTCCGCTAGCCCCGAGAAACACCACATTTTCTGCTCTAGCAATAAAGCTCAGATTGAACAGTTCAATCACCTGTGATTTAGGGGCCCCTAGGGCATAATTAAAATCATAGTCTTCCAGGGTTTTGACTTGAGGCAGGCCTGAGAGTTTCATCAGTACCTGCTGACTGCGCTGTTGCCTGGCAGCATATTCATGCGTCAAGATCGCTTCAACAAAGTCGGCATAACTTCCATCTTGACCTAATGTTTGTTGTGCATGATGTGACCATTGTGATGCGATGGCAGGCAGATTGAGCTTTTGGCAAAGTTGCTCTATACGGTCGTATTGCAGATTCATCAGGAAACTCCCAGCAACTGGTCATATACCGATAAGGGATGCTGCAAACTCTCGTAGGGCATGACATGCTGTGCTGCTGCAACAGGTACAGTGCCAGAACCCGTATCTGATTGCGGTAATGGCGTAAATTTTTGCTGCTCCTGTTGCAGTCGAACAGTCGGTTTTTCTTGCGTGGTGGCATGAATCCGCTGATTGGCGGTTTCATGCAGCCACCGGCCAATGTGGGCATTGGCGACATCAACATCTAACAGTAAACCCGAAGTCTTCAGGCTTGCTTTCAATGGCACAATAAAGCTTGATTTGAGGTATCCATTAAAGCGTTCAACTTTGCCTTTGGTCTGTGCACGGTAGGGCTTACATACGCGAGGACGAAAGCTGTATTTCTTGGCGCAGTCGAGCAGTTTGGGATTCCATTTATGCTGCCCCTCCTGATAGGCATCCCGTTCAATCATGATCGTTTTAGCGTTATCAAACAGTATTTCCTGAGGTACTCCTGCAAAGAACTGAAATGCATTTTCTAGACCATCGATCCATGCATCGGTACGTTCATGATCATAAAATTTCACGAAAGTCGCTCTGGAATACCCTAATGTTGCGACAAAAGCTTTTAAAGTCGTGTTGTTACGTCGAATCGTGGTGAAATCCACTTGCATTTGTTGGCCAGGTTGGGTTTCAAAACGAATGATCGGTTCCGGTTGAGCAACTGGTTTTAATGTTGCAAGATATTCCCTCAAGATCCTGATCTTTCCTGGATATCCCAACCTTAAAATTTCCTGGTAGAGCACGACAGCAGGAATCCATTCAGGATGAGCTGCGTTTACACGTTGGAGTAAATAGGGTTTATATGGGTCAAGGATACTTATTCTAGGCTGTATACGCTGATACTGAGGTGTGGTGTTTTGCCGTAAATATTTACGTACGGTATTTCTGGATACCCCCAGTTCACGACTAATGGCTTTAATAGATTTACCTTGTTGATGAAGTATTTGGATTGTCACTGCTTGCTCCAAAGTTAACATGTTGAGCAGTCCAAAATGACCGCTATATTAACCAAGGGGGTCAGTTTTTAAATGCCATTAGGGGGTCATTTTTACACTGCCGCTAACA
>NZ_SGSS01000072.1:0-1892 GCF_004209135.1 Acinetobacter sp. WCHAc060006
CTCTTTTTTATTGAAATCGAATAGAGCTGAGGGTATTTGTGTAGAAAAAAGAAACACTTTTTTGCTATACAAGTTTAAAACAAGCTTTATGATAAAGTAAATTAATTAAATTATAACAAAGAGTTGAGTTATGCAAAGTAATAACCCTATTTTGAACCGCGTGGAAACACATGCGGACTATAGTCAACCGATGACTGTTCAAGGTGCTATTCAGAAGTCTGTATTACTTACAGTGATTGCGGCTGTGGTCGGTATAGCACTGTTTTTATACTGTTTCATGACCTTAAATATTTCGCTAGCCTATGCTGCAACCTTAGTCGGTGCGATTGGTGGTCTAATTTTAGGCCTGATTGCAACTTTTAAACCAAATACCGCACGTACCCTTGCCATTCCATATGCCTTGTTTGAAGGTGCTTTTTTAGGTGGGGTGTCGGTTATTTTCCAATTGAAATATCCGGGTGTACCTTTACAAGCGCTCTTGGCAACTTTTGTCACCACTTTAGTGATGTTTGGCCTGTATCGTTTTCAAATTATTCGTGCCACTGAAAAATTCAAATCTGTAGTGATGTCAGCATCAATTGCCATCGCGATTGTCTTTGTGGTGCAGATGGTCATGCGTTTGGCTTTTGGTTCAAGCATTCCATTTTTATTTGAAAACAATTTATTAGGTTTAGGTTTTGCCGCTTTTGTTGCAGTGATTGCATCACTGAACTTAATTCTAGATTTTGATTTGATTGAAAGTGCTGCGGCACAACACGCTCCGAAAGCGATGGAATGGCTGTGTGGTATTGCACTACTAGCGACTCTGGTGTGGATGTACTATTCATTCCTACGTCTACTCAGCATGTTGCGTGGCGACGACTAATCTCCTTAGTTTTAACAAATACGCCCCTTCATTGGGGCGTATTTGTTATTGAATGTTGATGAATTGAAAAAAGGCGCATTATGCAATTTCGGTTTCAACTTAAACTTGGCATTATGCAGATAAATTATTTTGAGTGAGAGTCACATGGCACAAGGACTATTGGCTGGAAAGCGTTTTTTAGTAGCAGGTATTGCAAGTAAATTATCAATTGCATTTGGTATTGCTCAAGCGCTTCACCGTGAAGGCGCGGAACTTGCATTTACTTATCCAAATGAAAAACTGAAAAAACGTGTAGATGAATTTGCAGCACAATTTGGCTCAACGATTGTTCTACCATGTGATGTGGCTGTCGACGCTGAAATTGAACAGACTTTTGTTGAATTGGCAAAACACTGGGACGGGTTAGACGGTGTAGTACATTCGATTAGTTTTGCGCCTGCGCATACATTGGATGGTGACTTTACCGATGTAACGGATCGTAATGGTTTTAAAGTGGCACATGACATTAGTGCATATAGCTTTATTGCGATGGCGCGTGCTGCGAAGCCGTTACTTTTAGTTCGTCAAGGTTGTTTATTGACTTTGACTTACCAAGGTTCTGAACGTGTAATGCCAAACTACAATGTGATGGGTATGGCGAAAGCATCATTAGAAGCGGGCGTACGTTACTTGGCATCAAGCTTGGGTGCAGAAGGGATTCGTGTGAATGCGATTTCAGCAGGGCCAATCCGTACTTTGGCGGCATCAGGGATTAAGTCGTTCCGCAAAATGTTAGATGTAAACGAAAAAATTTCACCACTTAAACGTAATGTGACCATTGAAGATGTCGGTAATGCTGCATTATTCCTTTGCTCACCTTGGGCAAATGGTATTACCGGTGAAATCATGTATGTCGATGCAGGTTTCAACACTGTGGGGATGAGCCCAGACTTGATGCTTGATGAATAATTAGATTGATTAAAATCATTTAATAAAGCCGCTTTTATAGCGGCTTTGTTTTTGAAGATAGCGAGTGAGATTTTAAAAA
>NZ_SGSS01000073.1:0-1828 GCF_004209135.1 Acinetobacter sp. WCHAc060006
GTGGCTCAACCTGCGAAAAGAAACGAGTTGCTACGTAAGTCCGAGAACATGCTTTCCATGGTCTCTGAGCTCGCCTTTGGGACCGACATATCGGTAGAGAGTGACGCGCTCGATGCCGAGTTCCTTGCAGAGATCGGAAACTGAAGTATCGCGCTGGGCCATGGCGGCTTGCGCGAGACGCACCTGAGCTTTGGTGAGCGCGAATTTTCGTCCGCCCTTGCGACCGCGCGCTCTCGCGGAGGCGAGACCCGCCATGGTGCGCTCTCGGATCAGATCCCGCTCGAACTCGGCCAAGGTGGCGAAGATTCCGAACACCATGCGACCGGACGCAGTCGTGGTGTCGATCTGAGCGCCCTTTCCAGTCAGAACCCGCAGGCCGATCTTGCGGTCTGACAGCTCCTTCACCGTGTTGACCAGATGGGCAAGCGATCGTCCGAGGCGATCGAGCTTCCAGACCACCAGCACATCGCCGTCACGCAATGACTTGAGGCAGGCAGTCAAGCCAGGGCGATCATCACGACCGCCGGAAGCAAGATCATCATAGATATTGTCCCGTTCGACACCTGCGGCGCGCAAGGCGTCGTGCTGCAGGTCGAGAGACTGCGAGCCATCGGCTTTGGAGACGCGGGCATATCCGATCAGCATGTATCACAAACGTTGGTTTGAGGCGGCGCTTCGGCCACGATTGCATTGACCTCTGGAAATGTATCTCAACCAGCTTCATAAACAAAGCGTCTTGAACGCTATCAGATTTTGAAAAAGGAACATGTATGCCGCGTCGCGTCACTCTAACCGATCGGCAGAAAGACGCGCTGTTGCGCTTGCCGACTTCACAGACGGATTTGCTCAAGCACTATACGCTGAGTGATGAAGACTTTGGGCATATCAGGCTGCGTCGGCGCGCTCACAACAGGTTCGGCTTCGCCCTGCAATTGTGTGTCCTGCGCTATCCCGGCCGGGTGCTGGCTCCAGGCGAACTGATCCCTGCAGAGGTCATCGAATTTATCGGAGCGCAGCTTGGCCTGGGTGCCGACGATCTCGTAGACTATGCTGCCCGCGAGGAAACACGGCACGAGCATCTTGCCGAGTTACGGGGGCTCTACGGCTTCCGCACCTTCTCCGGACGTGGTGCGAGCGAGCTGAAGGAATGGTTGTTCCGAGAAGCCGAGATGGCGGTGTCGAACGAGGATATCGCCCGTCGCTTCGTAGCCGAGTGCCGACGCACCCGCACTGTCCTTCCCGCGACATCCACGATCGAGCGGCTTTGTGCCGCGGCTCTCGTCGATGCCGAGCGACGCATCGAGACGAGGATCGCCAGTCGGCTGCCTATGTCGATCCGAGAACAGTTGCTGGCATTGCTCGAGGAGACGGCTGATGATCGGGTGACCCGTTTTGTGTGGCTGCGCCAGTTCGAGCCTGGCTCGAACTCTTCGTCGGCCAACCGGCTGCTCGACCGGCTCGAATATCTGCAACGCGTCGATCTCCCCGAGGATCTGCTTGCCGGCGTTCCTGCCCATCGGGTGACTCGTCTGCGCAGGCAGGGTGAACGGTATTATGCCGACGGCATGCGCGATCTCCCGGAGGACAGGCGGCTTGCGATCTTGGCTGTTTGCGTCTCGGAATGGCAGGCGATGTTGGCCGACGCAGTGGTCGAAACCCACGACCGGATCGTCGGCCGTCTCTACCGTGCTTCGGAGCGTATTTGCCATGCAAAGGTCGCAGACGAAGCGGGGGTGGTGCGTGACACCCTGAAATCCTTCGCCGAGATCGGGGGCGCCCTGGTCGATGCACAGGATGATGGCCAGCCGCTGGGCGATGTCATCGCGAG
>NZ_SGSS01000075.1:0-1611 GCF_004209135.1 Acinetobacter sp. WCHAc060006
TTAATTAAGTTTAATTAAATTGTTAAGTTTTAAAACATATGAAGCTGAACCAGCTCAAGACCGTCTTGTGCTTGAAAACATCACCATTGCTGAAGCGATGAAGTTAGCTGAAAACAACGGATTCTTTAAAGCAAAGTACCAGGTGCTTAAAGTGATTCAATATTTTGATGTTGAATTGGTACTCACGGCGTCTGATGTTGAGCACTGTGCTGAATTACACCAGTTTAGCGGTGGCTATAACGTGACGGTGCTTGCTGATACACCTGAACAAGATCTTATTGCAATTCTCAATTCATTGGGGATATTGAATTAGAGCCATCTCGTGATAAGAGAATGCAGCTCCGAAAAATGGAGTCTAAATTTAAATCTGCCTTTAAGGGATATGATTTATCCCAAGTATCCATAGTGATATGGTCAGTGTATGTTCACCAGTGGCACGATCGCAAAATTAGTACCGTATATATCTAAAAAAAAACCACAATAACAATTGATGGTTTTTTAATGAGCTTTATAAAATGGGTTCATCATACGCACGGCGTTTGTGTTTTACATTTGGATCTATGCCAATTTGATTCGGATATAACAGGTTTAATACCTGGTTAATGCGATCAACTACGCATTGATTAAACAAGATATGACAGTTACCGTTTTCGTAGATCTTAATGCGTAATAAATTATCATCAATGCTATGCCAGATACCACGATCTAACCTGAGTTTATCTAATCTAGTGTGGTCTAAAGGCTTGCCAAATAACTGCCTTGCTATAAAGCGTACTTCTTCCACTAAATTATCTCGTCTGCAATAAGAATGGTAGCTATTGTGATGAATGATCACGCACGGGTTAATACCAGCACCAAGATTGGTTTTGTATTTGCTTGATAATTGGCAAAACAATGAATCAACTTTACGAGCATATGCCATGTGGCGCGTAGACCAGATAGATTCTAAAAATACATTCACGTTATCCATCGTGAAATCTTCAATTTCATGACGAGCAATTTTATCTGACAACGCATCATATTCTTTTTCAGATATAAAGTTTCTAAGATTGATGATCTCAGTTAACTTCCTCCAGAAGCATGACGATATTTGTTTTAAAGCAGATTCTTCAGTATTGAATGATGATGAATATGATTTTCGGGTGATTGCACTCACAATCTGGTAAGCATCAAGTTCAATATCTTTGATGCTTTCATAAATAACCTTTATTGACGATTTTGCTTTTTCGCATTGCAAAATTAGCTTTTCGACTTCAATAAAGTCTAATTCAGATGCTTGCACTTCTCTTTTTATATTTACCAACATATTCATAATTGCCCACCTAATTAGCTTAATTGTCTATATAGATATTTTAATAAAAACCATGGTCATTAATTTTTTTTTAAAATTTATAAGCTAACTTTTTCACTATAATTAAATTAAATAAGCACAACGCTTAAAACTTGGTGTAGTGGAATATGGCTCAACCTTTAAAATTCCTTATTACCTCTACTCATAAATGATGATGTCGATATGCTTATGAAAAAACAACATTCAGTTATGTTCTCAACTGATCGAACAAATACCAATGCTATAAAAATCTGTAATGAGGATATTGTTAAATGAAAAAA
>NZ_SGSS01000076.1:0-1573 GCF_004209135.1 Acinetobacter sp. WCHAc060006
CTTGTAAAGGTTCTTCTGAATTATGATCAATAAGGATAATAGCACCGATTGCACCTTTACAAATCACAGGCCAAATAAAATCAAAACGACTTTGCCCAGGTGTACCATATAATCCGATTTTTACACCGTCTTCTAAAGTTACTTCACCATAATCAATACCTACTGTTGTTTCCATTTTTTCATGGCTGTCTTGGTCGGTATTGAAGGCTTCTGTTAATAGTACGGGTACATCAGAAAGCGAACGAATTGCTTCAGTTTTTCCTGCACCCATAGAACCTGCAAATACAATTTTGTATTGCTGTAGAATCATAGATATTCTCCCTATATCAGAAACCAAATTTTCTGCGAATTTTTCCAAAAAAACTTTTGATTAGACTTTCTTCGGGTTTTTCTTCAAGAGTTTCTGGTGGGTTGTAATGGTTATCCCAAATATTAATTTTACTTAAGTTACCTGAAGCCATATTTGCTGCAATAAAACGGCGTACCGTTTGTATAGGGATATTATGTTGTTCCGAAATTTTTGAAATTTTGGCGCCTTGAATAAAGCAAGCTGACATTTGGAAGATTTGTTTACGATTTTCACGATCTTGCGGTTTTGGCCAAAAATGTATTCGATAATGGCCATCTTCGGGTGCAATTTGATAAAAGTTTGGAGAGAACCAAAAAAGATTCCATATCCAATCTTGTAAGATATAACAGTCTTTTCTTGAAGCTTTAATAAGATGTGAAGTCGAGGCAAATTCATAATTAAAACTAAAATCTGTTTCGAAATCTTTACGTTCAGAATTACAGAACACTAAATTTTGCTTAATATCAATCACGCCTAAGGCACCTTGTGCATCTGAAATATAGAGCTTATGGTGACCTTCATCGGTGTCATACATTGTTTTGAAATAGCTTTCAGTATATGGATGATTTTCTTTGAGAGTAGCTTGAGTGGCTCTTTTTACTGGGATTACTGGCTCATCAAGCGGAGGTGTAAAATCATTATGGATAATATGTTGATCAATCCATTGATTTAAATCTTGTGTACTTTGTATAGGTAGATAGAGCGTATTATTTTCTAATTTACCTGATAGGTTATTGTCTTTGGCTACTTTTAGCCAAGGAAAACTTTTATTATTTAAAATGCGTTGAATCCCTTCGGTATCAAAGAAATTTTCATGAATAAATAAGCAGTCTAAATTAATATCGGTTGCAGTTTTCCATTGAATGTTAAATTTATTGTCTATTATATTGCTTAGCTGGCCTTTGAGCTCTTCAGCATCGTGAATACTTAAACCAGAAATTGCAATATTAATATATTGCTTATTCATTATTATCTCTCTATCAACTGAACGGAATGTGATTTAGAAATAGCGGGGGAATAAAAACCCCTTATATAATAAATATATAAGGGGTTTTTTTGAATCAGGTGAAATCAAGATTTTTTTCGTATGCTTTTAACTCATGGCGTGCCATTGCTAAGTTAGCTTTTGCACGATCAAGTACTAAGTATAGGAAAACATTTTCATTTTTTTCTAATGGGCGGATCAAGTGATATTGTTTGCCTAAAGTAATTAGAATATCAACG
>NZ_SGSS01000077.1:0-1286 GCF_004209135.1 Acinetobacter sp. WCHAc060006
AACGTGGTTCCGTTAATTAGACCACTCAATTCAGTTTTATAAGTGATAAATCCGCTCTAAATATTTAAATTATGCTGCCATTACTTTTAGTAAATGTTGATCATAAAATTCATTCGGTGTTGCCTTATTCAAACTTGAATGAGGACGTATCTTGTTATAAAAATCCAAATATTCAGCAATTGATTGTTTCGCTTGTTTAACCGTATCGTAAGCCTTCAAATAAACTTCCTCATGCTTCACGCTGCGCCATAAACGCTCAATCATCACATTATCCATCCATCGTCCTTTCCCATCCATACTGATACGGATATTTCGCAATTTTAACTCATTCAAAAATGCCTCGCTTGTGAATTGACTGCCTTGGTCTGTATTGAACACCTCAGGACAACCATATTTTACAATTGCTTCTTGCAACGCATCTATGCAAAAGTCTGTTTCCATACTGATCGATACTCGATGAGCCAGTACTTTACGACTATGCCAATCTATAATTGCACATAGATAGACAAAGCCTTTAGCCATAGGAATGTACGTTATATCTGTACACCAGACTTGATTAGAGTGATCGATGACCATGTTTTTCAACAGATATGGGAAAATACGGTGTGCAAGATTAGGCTTACTGGTATTGGGTTTTGGATACAAGGCATGTATTCCCATCAAGCGCATTAAACGTCGGACTTTACGCCGACCTATTTGATGTCCTTGACGCTGTAGCATATCTCGTATCATTCGACTGCCCATAAATGGGTGGTCGAGATGAATTTCATCGATCAGACGCATCAAACTCCAATCAGTTGATGAAATCTCTTTGGGCTTGTAATACAACGTACTGCGATTGATTTGGATCAATTGCGATTGTTGTCGTACCGAAAGTTGATGGGTCTTATCGATCATTTTTTGCCGCTCAGCTGCCCTATTTTTCTGAGCGCACCTTCTAAAAAATCAATTTGCAATGCCTGATGTCCTATCTTGGCATGTAGAGCTTTGAGGTCAATCTCAGGTTCTTGTTGTGCTGTTGGTCGTGAAAAAATATTGACTGATTGTTCAAGCAGTTGATTTTTGCAATCAATGATTTGGTTTTGATGTAAATCGAATTGAGTAGAAAGTTCAGCGAGTGTGTAGTCGCCTTTAATTGCTGCGAGAGCAACTTTAACTTTAAACTCTGCTGAATGATTACGACGTTTTCTTCGTGTCATGGTTGACTCCAAAACAAGCATTTCCCATGCTTATTGGGGAGTAGATTATCACTTATAGGCGTGGTCTAAAATCCTAGAACCACATCA
>NZ_SGSS01000078.1:0-1274 GCF_004209135.1 Acinetobacter sp. WCHAc060006
TGATGTGTGCTTAAAAAACAGGAGGGTTTAACTTGGTAAACTATACATACTCATTAGGAGTTTACCATGAGCAAGAAACAGAAGACTTACACCGCAGAATTTAAAGCTGAAGCCATAAAAGCCATTGAAGAGAACCAAGGTAATGTATCGGAATCCGCTAGACAACTTGGCATTTCAATGCAAACCCTTTCGAACTGGAATAACAAAGCAAAGGCTGGAACTTTAGCAGGCACAAAACAGTATTCGCCCGATCTAAACGCCTTACTCGAAGAAAATAAGAAGCTTAAACAACAGCTAAAAACAGCTGAAATGGAACGTGAATTTTTAAAAAAGGCAGCAGCGTACTTTGCCAAAGAAAGTCAGTGAGGTACGCCTATATGAAATCGCAAAGCCACTTATTTCCGATTATTTTAATGGCTCGATTACTTCGTGTATCCGTTTCTCGCTTTTATGATTGGCTAAAGCGAGGCATGAGTAAAAGATCAATTCAGCGAAATCAGCAGACAATTTTGGTCAAAATAGCCCATGAAGAAACCAAACAAAGCTATGGCTATGTTCGATTAACCAAGCATTTACAAGCGCAAGGTATCAAAATAAGTATGTATGCTGTGCGCCAAATAAAAAAATCAAATCAGTTGTATTGTAAGCGCCATAAGCGTTTCAAAAGAACCACGAACAGTGATCACAACCGTTCTATTTATGACAATTTACTCAAGCAACAGTTTTCAATGACGAAGCCTAATCTTGCGTGGTCGAGTGACATTACCTACATTTGGACGGCTGAGGGCTGGTTGTACTTGGCAGCTATCAAAGATCTTTACACGAAACAGGTTGTTGGCTATAGCTTAAATGAGCGCATGACAGCCAAGCTTGTTTGTGATGCATTGAATATGGCTATTCGCAATCAGAAACCTGCTAAAGATCTCATTGTACATTCAGACAGAGGCAGCCAATATTGCAGTAATGAATATCGAAACTTACTTGAGAAATTTGATTTTCAGGGTTCAATGAGCAAAAAAGGCGACTGCTTTGATAATGCACCGATAGAGAGTTTCTGGGGCATACTCAAAAATGAACTAGTCCATCATCGCAACTACAAAACAAGGGAAGAAGCCAAAGCGGATATTACAAAATATATAGAGTTATTTTATAATCAGCGAAGAATTCAAAAAGGCTTGGATTTTAAGACACCAAATCAAATGGCAGAAGACTTTTATCGGTTAGCTGCCTAGAATCTCCCAAGTGAAAGTCTCCTGCTAATTCAGCACACATCA
>NZ_SGSS01000079.1:0-1254 GCF_004209135.1 Acinetobacter sp. WCHAc060006
GAATTTAGCGCGGTCGCTAAACATTTCGGCACCACCCAGGTGCTGCACGATATCAATCTGAAAATTGATGCCGGTGAATACCGGCTGGCTGCCGACGATCCGGATGAGGAGAACACCCTCGCCACGGCAGTTTTCACCCTCGATGCCAACCACGTCAGGTGGCAAATTTTCGACATTAACCGCGACGATGCTAAATTTCAGGGAGAAGTGCGTGGGTGAGATAGCCGGTCGTCAGTCATAAAGGGCAGGGTAGTACCGTTGGCCCGGCGTTCGATAGTACCGTCCGGATACTGCCAGATATCGGCGTCCAGGGAGATGTCCTGAAGCGCGGTGTCCGGAATTTCAGGTTTGTGTCTCTACAAAGACTAACTATCAGAAAAACTCATCGAGCATCAAATGAAACTGCAATTTATTCATATCAGGATTATCAATACCATATTTTTGAAAAAGCCGTTTCTGTAATGAAGGAGAAAACTCACCGAGGCAGTTCCATAGGATGGCAAGATCCTGGTATCGGTCTGCGATTCCGACTCGTCCAACATCAATACAACCTATTAATTTCCCCTCGTCAAAAATAAGGTTATCAAGTGAGAAATCACCATGAGTGACGACTGAATCCGGTGAGAATGGCAAAAGCTTATGCATTTCTTTCCAGACTTGTTCAACAGGCCAGCCATTACGCTCGTCATCAAAATCACTAGCATCAACCAAACCGTTATTCATTCGTGATTGCGCCTGAGCGAGACGAAATACGCGATCGCTGTTAAAAGGACAATTACAAACAGGAATCGAATGCAACCGGCGCAGGAACACTGCCAGCGCATCAACAATATTTTCACCTGAATCAGGATATTCTTCTAATACCTGGAATGCTGTTTTCCCGGGGATCGCAGTGGTGAGTAACCATGCATCATCAGGAGTACGGATAAAATGCTTGATGGTCGGAAGAGGCATAAATGCCGTCAGCCAGTTTAGTCTGACCATCTCATCTGTAACATCATTGGCAACGCTACCTTTGCCATGTTTCAGAAACAACTCTGGCGCATTGGGCTTCCCATACAATCGATAGATTGTCGCACCTGATTGCCCGACATTATCGCGAGCCCATCTATACCCATATAAATCAGCATCCAGGTTGGAATTTAATCGCGGCCTCGAGCAAGACGTTTCCCGTTGAATATGGCTCATAACACCCCTTGTATTACTGTTTATGTAAGCAGACAGTTTTATTGTTCATGATGATATATTTTTATC
>NZ_SGSS01000008.1:0-138284 GCF_004209135.1 Acinetobacter sp. WCHAc060006
CCCTATTTTTTATTTTTTTTGAAAAATAACAGTTATACGTATGCTTTTTAGCCATTTTTCATTTTTTTGATTCATTTTTTAGGCAAATTTGCTTTAATGGTTCGATATTCAAGACTATTAAAGCGATTTTATTTATGATTGAGTCAGCTTTATTAAGCCAATAATAAATTTTGGGATCATTCTATATGCATCATTTTTCTTTTTTATCTGCAAGTTTGCTATTCACCCTTGCGATTTCACCTGCATTTGCAGCTGAGCCATCAGATGAATCTATCTCATCTACGACTTCGTCTAATTCGAAGTTTGCAACAAAATCTAGTGAAGTCGTAAAAAAACTCACTGTAAATGCTTCAGCATCACAAGCAGATGAAGAAAAAGATCCTTTTGAAGCATGGAACCGTAAGGTTTATCAGTTTAACGATGTATTAGATCGTAATGTTGCACGTCCTATTGCAGTGCAGTATTCAGAAAAAGTACCCGAGCCTGTTCGTGGCTCATATCGTCAATTTCGTAAAAACTTAAATGAGCCTTGGAATGCGGTGAATCAACTGGTTCAAGGTCGCCCGATGCATGCTGCTAAAAGCTTAGGCCGTTTTACCATTAATACACTAACCACTTTAGGCTTTGCAGACCCTGCACGTCGCTTACATTTAACAGCAGAAACCGAAGGCTTTGGCACAACTCTTGGTTATTATGGTGTGCCTACTGGACCTTATTTGGTTCTTCCTATATTAGGCCCAAGTACAATTCGTGAAACGGTAGGCTTTGCTGCTGATAGTTTTGCGCGCCCACAACGCTATATATTAGAAGACCATAAAGGTGTCTTTTGGGCTGAACAAGCCTTACGTGCTGTTGATAGTCGTGCGGAATTGCTCGATCTTGAAAAAGTCCTACAAGGTGATAAATATGCTCAAATTCGTGATATTTATCTACAACGCCTAAACTTTATTGTTGCTGAGAAAAAGGGCCTTGCAGATGAAAATATGTTTATTAGTGATGAAGGCGACGATCCAGAGGATGAATCTTCAGATCCAGTAGACACTGATTCTTCTGACGATCACGCCACAGAATAGTTTTAATTTAATTGCGGGGGATGATGATTTTCTCCTCCGCCCTGCGAATGCTTGTTATAGTATATTGCTCATGATACTTCAGGATCATCTTATTTCTTTATGTATTTCATTCAACCGACCCGTGATATTCCACATCTAGATCAGGTACTAGACACACTTCCCAGTGTTCAAATGATTCGCATTGAAGATCTCCATTTGTATGATCCGACTATTATTGCAATTGCTGATGTACAGGATTATCTAACACATCAGTGGACTTTGCCGACGATTGCGTTGGCATTAGAAGATGAAGGCTTGGCTTTGGCTGCCGCTTGGGAACAAGGTGCGCTGGCAGGTTGGATTTGGAGCAAACTCCCTTCAAACCCACAAAAAGCGCTTATTAAAATTGATGCCAAATACAAGCGTAATCAAGACAGTCGCGATCTACCTTCAGCGGCTGAATTACAAAAAAAATTACTGCCCAATCCTATTGAATTATTCAATTATAAAATCGAGACTTTATTTCAACCTTCTGCTTATTTATCTGGCGATTGGTATGATTACTGGAAAATTAGCGATAAAGAAATCATGTTTTATTTGGCAGATGTTTCCGGCCATGGGGTGACCAGTAGTCTATTAACCTCATGGATGGCTGCTTTCCACGGTCGTTCTAAAAATCCTCGTGAACTGATTAAAAAGCTTAACGGCATGCTGGTGCAAGAAAATATCGAAAAGCACATCACGATGATTGCGGGTATTTTAAATATTGAAACACATCATTTACGCTGGTCGAGTGCAGGCCACTACCCCCCTGCAATTTTATTTGAAAAAGACCAAGAACCTCGTATTTTAACCACCAGTAGTTTTCCATTAGGTTTAACAGAAGACTTAGAAGTGGAAGAGTTTGAATGCCAACTAAAACCGAATGCTCGGTTTATTATTTGTTCAGATGGCGCACTTGAACCCTTCGATGGTGGATTGAATGAACAATTGCGTCAATTGGTACATCACTTGCAAAATCAATCATTTCAAGCACCCGAGCACGTTGCCGATGATATTGCGATTCTAAGCTTGCGTCGAATCAATTAATTTATAAATCAAATATTTATCGTTTTTCACTATAGAATCATCCTTTCGGATACTTGAGTAAGCAGTGCCCCTATGGGATAATTTACTATCCTTCTCTGCAAATGGCATTTATATGTCAACAGGTCATGTTGAATATGCAAGCTTGAATGGAACGCATATTTTTAAGCTTATAGGCGAAGTGCGTGCCCAATCTTGCATTAGTTTAGACAAGCTGCTAAATAAAATTGAACAACAAGAGAATGTCGTTGGTGCGATCGTAGATTTAACCCAAACTACATTTATTGACAGTACAGTTTTAGGCATTTTGGCTAAGCTGGGCTTAAAGCTCAAACAAATCCATCACATTCAAGCAGTCATGCTTTCAACAAATTCAGATATTACCACGCTCGCCAACAGTATGGGGCTTGGGCAGGTATTTGTGATTTTGAATTATTGTGGCGATCCAAATGTATGTACACGTACATTAATGGAAGAAAATGTAACGCATAACAATATGCTTTGCACCGTATTAGATGCGCATAAAACATTGATGAAACTCAATGAAAGCAATCAAAATATGTTTGAGCCCTTAGTGAAACAATTGCAAAAAGAGCAAGATTCTATCGACCAAACTGCTGTACAACACAACGCGTAATCTCCCCCCTTTTTTTTCACATTGAGAACTCCATGACTTTTCTTTCTGTTGCTCAAATGAATTCACAAAATGATATAGAAGCAAACTTCTCTATCATTGAATCTTTGATTCAGCAAAGTAAAGCTCAGGGAGCAAGTCTCATTGTGTTTCCTGAAAATTTTATCTGCTTTGCTGCAGGTAAGCAGCGTGAAACCGCTGCGCAGTTTGAAGTTTTTCAACAACGCTTAGAACAGCTTGCACATCGCTATAGCATTTGGATTGTCGCAGGTACTTTACCTTGCCCATTTCGTCCAGATGGCTCAATTATTAAAGATGGTCGAGTACGGACAGTTAGCCTGTGCATTAGCCCAGAGCGTACAGAAGCACGTTATGACAAAATTCATTTATTTGATGTACAAGTGGGTGACGCTGTCGGTGGTTATCAAGAATCTAAGTTCTTTGAACCAGGCACAGATCCAGTGGTTGCAAAAACGCCGTTTGGTCATATTGGCCTGATGGTCTGCTATGACTTGCGCTTTCCAGAACTTGCACTCACACTGCGTGCGCAAGGCGCAAATATTTTAACAGCGCCCGCAGCCTTTACCTATACTACAGGTGAGATGCATTGGCAATTGTTATTACAAGCACGCGCAATGGATACGCAATGCCTAGTTTTGGGTGCTGCACAACAAGGTTGGCATGGTGAAAAACGCCAAACTTGGGGCCATGCAGGCGCGTCAGACAGTCGTGGCCAATTGCTTGATATGATCCAAACTGAAGGTGCATCCATCATCACCGTTCCATCGAATTTAGAAGAGCAAAATCAAGTTCGGGCATCTATGCCCCTATTGCAACATCGTGTTTTACTACAATATCCGACTAATTCGTATAGCGACTAATCTGCTTATTTAATTTAGCAAATAGCACGATTTAACATCATGTTGTACTGTAAATCCCTGCCAGCTTATTTATAATAATGATTCTTATTTATTAAAATTGGTTTTATTCCAATGTTTAAATCCGTTCTCCTTTCTGCTGTACTGCTTTCCGTTTCTGTTGCCTCTTTTGCTGAGATTCAAATTTCAGAAAAAGTACGACCAACCATTAAATCTTTGGTTAACCCAAATATTGACCGTTTAGCGATTCCACCTACACCTAACAATATGTCTTTGCCTGCATTTGGTCAGGGTATTATTGGTTGGGGAACTGGACCAGATGGTGCGGAAAAGCGCTTAAATAACATCAGTAAAGAAGACGTTGAAAAGCTAAAAACACAAGATGTCACTTTAGAAATGGTTCAGACTTGGCAAAAGTTTTATGAAAATGAAACTCAGCGTAATGCAGGCAATCCGACTGCCCCTTTCCGTGCGCAATTAATGAAAAAAATTGCAGGCCTTTGGTAAATAATGCCAAAAATGTTCATTGGTAGTTAAGACTATCAATGAACAACGCTTCCCTATTTGTAGCTTCATTTGATTCACCTCTTTTGCTTTTTCTATCTATTTTCCACTAAAGCCTACTTCAATATTTACAAAATCACTGCTTATTCCTGTGCGATTTTCAGACAGGATGAATACTCCCTTAAGAATATTTAGAGAATAACAATGAGTTTAGAAAAAGCAGTCTATACAGCACATGCAAAAGCAACTGGAGGACGTGATGGCCGAGCAACCTCATCCGACGGTATTTTAGATATTCAACTTAAAGTACCTAAAGAAATGGGCGGTGCTGGTGGCGGAACTAACCCTGAACAGCTCTTTGCTGCGGGCTATTCTGCATGCTTCTTAGGTGCAATGAAATTTGTGGCTAACCGTGATCATTTAAAAATCACACCTGATGTGTATGTGGAAGGTGATGTCAGCATTGGCCCTATTCCAACAGGTTTTGGCATTGAAGTGACTTTAAATATTCATTTGGAAGGTCTAGAACAAGCTGAGGCGCAAAAATTGGTTGATGCTGCGCATATTGTGTGCCCTTACTCAAATGCGACACGTGGCAATATTGATGTGACGTTGAATGTGATTGTTTGATTTAAAAAATTCAAATTTTGAGGTGAAGCCGATTTTTATAATCGGCTCTAAAAACAACTAATTGGAAATAATAAATTATATAAAAAATATTAATCATTTCATATGATTACCATAATTTCAAATAGAACCTAAATTAGAGGAAATTTCTTTGAAGTCTAGGGCTGTCTTTTGGGTATTCGGAATATGGCCAGTGAGGTATTCATCCTTTGTCTGGAAAAAGAAATCAAAGCTCTGACTCATTAATGGATCGTGTTGGCTTTGTTTTTGGTAGATTGGGGCTAGGCGATTAATGTAGTAATTGATCCAGTCCGCTTTGTGGGTAAAGGCTACATAATCTTTTAGATCTCGATGGAGGTTGTGTAGATCCTCGGAAATTGCATCAATGTTAGGATGATACAACCAAACTGTAATATCCATCGTAGGAATAGCACTAAGTTCATACGGTTGTGAAGGGCCAAATCGTTGGATGACGTAAAGTTGTGCACCACGTTCGCTATAACAGGAACAGAGTAACTTAGTATTTTCAACTTGAAAGTAGTCTGTGCCAATTTCTAGTTCTCTAATTTGTCTTGAAATATCCAGGCATAGAGGGAGTTTATTATGGTCTAAATGAGCCAGTTGCCTAAATAGTTCAATGGATCGGCTAATGACATAACTTTCACCAGTACCTGTGATAATCCCTTGATCCCACGTGTAAATTTTAGCAGCTTTTTCAGAACTGAATTGCATTTCACCTGTTTCTTTTATTACAACTCGCTTATTGTCTGCTGCGATAATGATGCTATCATTTAATTGTATGGCTACTATAAAGGTCATATTTCATATAAAGTATTGATTAAATAAAATTTTATATCAATCCAATTAAATTTGGATTTTTATAATTAATAAAAAAAATAGGTAAACCTATGGCTGGCGGTTCTCAGATTATCATTAATAAAGATGGTATTAAAATTATAACTCCTGCAAAGTTTGAGGTAAAAGCTGGACAACATCTTTTTAAAGGAGGTGCTCACGTTCAATCTGTAATGCCTAGTTTTAGCAGTTTGGCTATGAATAAAGATAACTATTCTTTTACAAATCGAATAGATGTTTTTGATGTGTTTAAAGACTTCGAATTTTCAGAAGTTAAGTATAGGGCTTTATTAAAAGATCAAAAAATATATAAATCAGGGGTACTAGATGAACATGGTCGAACAGAACGCTTTGCCAGTATTGATAATAAACAAGAAGAATTACAAGTTGTAATAGATGATCCTGATTATGAATGGGTGATTACTGATGAAGACTTCCAAGAAGAAGTAAAAAATAAGGAAGATTAATAATATGAAATTTAATGTTTTTTTTAAAGACAGAAAAGGCCATGCTGTAGATGGGTTAAACTATAAGATATCAGTTATCAATGATGGAAATAGAAAAACAAAACGACTGTTAGTTACATCTGTTACCAGAGATGGTAAGGGTAAAGGGGACTCAATAGTTGGTCTAGAAAAATTAGTATTTGAAGTCATGGGGTTTCCTACGCCTTATAAAGAATGGACAGAAATAGGTTTTTTTTCTTATAACAAAAGAATGGATTCAAAAGAGATCCGAACGATAACAATAGAAGCTCCTTCAATAATTATTAATACTAAAACTTTCCAAAAACAAGAAAAAGCGGGAAGTTATGAACGAAGAACTCGTATTTTAAATAAAAATTTAGATAAAAATATTTACTTATATCCGAGTATTATCAAACATACCGTTAAAGCTGGAGAAAATTTAGGATCTATTGCTAAACAACATAGTGTATCTGTTAATGATATTAGTATTAGAAACAAAGGAATTAATATTAATTCTTTAAAAGTTGGACAAGTCATTATAATTAAAGATGAAATTGATGCAAAAAAACAAGAATTACAAGATCATAAAGAATATAAAAAATATATAAAAGATAAATTTGAAATATCTAAAAATAATTCAAAAGTTGTAGTCAAAATTGAAGGAAATATGAAAGGGACACAGCTTATGTATGTTAATTTTTCAGGAGCAATAGCTGCAGTAATTGGTGCTGGAGCAAGTATACAAGTAGGTGTTGCTAGAACTCCTTCTGGAAAATGGGGGATATTTGTTGCACCTGGGGTTTCAGCTGTACAAGGAACACCATCATTATCTATAGAAGGTGGGTATTTGATTAGTGAAGCAGCAAGCTTAGATGATTTAAAAGGGCTTGGGTATAGTGTAAATGCCAATTCATATTTTCTATTAGGTGGTTCTGCTGTCGTTGGCGCGGGGCTTACTCCTGATGCTTTATTTGATGGAAAGTTTGATGAGGGAACTACCCCAATGGCTGGTGCAGAAACAGGTATTGGAGGTGGTTTTAATATACAACATAATCTTAGCTATACATTCGTAATTCCTTTAAATTAGATTTGGAAATGCACAATGAAATTTTCATTAGTAGTAAGTTTATTTATATCTTTTATCATTAGTGGTTGTGAGGCTAAAAGTGAAAATTACAGCCAAGAAAAAGATAAAGTGCAGATATTAGAGTTCAAAGAAATAGCTGATGGAAATGATGAAATTAAACAAAAATCACTGTTCCAAAAAATCCAAAAAAATGCTGAAAATGGAGATTCTACTGCTCAAAATCTATTAGGAGTAGTATATGAAAATGGATATCTAGGTCAAAATGAAGATATTGAAAATGCTATAACTTGGTATAAAAAATCTGCTGAAAATGGTAATGGAATAGCTGAAAATAATATTGGTAATCTTTATTATCGAGGACAAGGAGTTGAAAAAAATGATGAGTTGGCATATGAATTTTACAACAAATCTATGCAAAAAAAGGTACCAGAAGCTATAAATTCAATAGGGTTAATGTATTTTAATGGTTCTTATGTTGCTAGCGATAAAAATAAGGCTTGTGGATATTTTAAAGAATCTGCTGATTTGGGCTATTATCTAGGTGAATCTAACGTAGCTAACTGTTATTTAAATGGTTGGAATGGACTTAAGGATAAAAATAAATACTTTCAATATTCTTTGAAAGCTGCTGAGAAAAACTATGCTCCATCACAATTTAATGTCGCAGTAATGTATATGAAAGGCGAAATTATTGAAAAATCGATTTCTAAAGCTATATATTGGTATGAAAAAGCTTTACAGCAAAATGATCCTAGAGCAGCCTATAATTTAGCATCATTATACGAAGAAGGTAATGGAGTCCCAAAAGACTTAGATAAAGCATATAGATATTATGAATTAGCGGCAGAGATGGGCCTAGATGTTGCAAAGATAAAGATGTCTGAATTAAAAAATTAAGGCTTCATACAATTAACACAATACACGTTATACGAAATACTTTTGATTTCTTAATAAATTTCAATATTTTGTATTGATATAAAAGCCTAACTCAGTTGAGTTAGGCTTTTTAAATGATTTATCCCGTTCGACGATTAATGCTCAATCAATGTTCCATGATTTTAATTAGGCAGATTCAACAGTACGCGCTGTTATCAGTAATAAAAAAACAAAGTGAATGTTTCCTTCATTACTCCTCTGCTTCATTTGTCACACGAAGCACTTCTTCCAGCGTTGTTTTACCTTCTAGTACTTTACGTAAACCATCATCACGAATTGAACCCGCATCACGACGTGCATAGTTTTCCAACTCATATTCCGCAGCATTACCATGAATTAAACGGCGCATTTGCTCATCTACAGGCACAATTTCATAAATTGCAGTACGTCCATTAAAACCTGTATGTGAACAATGATCACAGCCCTTAGGCTTAGGCAGTTTTAGCACAGTATCATGCTGAATATTTGCAAATAATTTAGTTTCAAAATCGTCAGCATCATGCCACGTTGCACAGTGCGAACACAAAGTGCGTACCAAACGCTGTGCAATCACACCAATGAGCGAGCTGGACAATAAAAATGGCTCAATGCCCATATCTTTTAAACGAGTTACGGCGCCAATGGCCGTATTGGTATGCAGTGTAGATAACACCAAGTGACCTGTGAGCGATGCTTGTACCGCAATTTCTGCCGTTTCCAAATCACGGATCTCACCCACCATCACCACATCAGGATCTTGACGGAGCATGGCTTTTAAAGCGCGAGCAAAGGTCATATCAACTTTGGTATTCACCTGTGTCTGACCAATGCCTTCTAATTGATATTCAATCGGGTCTTCAGCCGTCAGAATATTTTTAGAGCCATCGTTTAAGTCGGACAGCGCAGCATATAAGGTTGTGGTTTTACCTGAACCCGTCGGTCCAGTTACCAAAATAATGCCATGCGGACGGTGAACTAGAACTTTTAGCCGTTCATAGTCGTTGTTCATGAGACCCAAATGCGTCATGTTCAAACGACCCGCTTGCTTATCTAACAAACGCATCACTACGCGCTCACCATAAGATGACGGCAAGGTAGATACACGTACATCCACTTCACGACCTGCCAAGCGTAATGAAATACGACCATCTTGTGGAATACGTTTTTCGGCAATATCCAGCTTTGCCATGACTTTAATACGTGATACCAGCAAAGGTGCGAGTTCACGGCGCGGTTGTACAATTTCACGCAGTTGACCATCCACACGTAAACGTACAGAGAGTTTCTTCTCAAAAGATTCAATATGAATATCCGATGCACCAACGCGAATCGCCTCGGACAACAATGCATTAATCAAACGTACAATTGGCGCATCATCTTCCTGATCCATCAGATCTTCTGCTTCAGGTACAGAGTCCGCAAGACTGAGCAAATCGGGATGATCCTCCAAACCTGCAGCGACTTGTTGTGATTCCCCTGTATCACCTGCAAAGCTTGAGCTAAGGAGTTGATTAAACTCTTGCTCAGTGCATAGTTGATAACTGGCTGAATGCCCCAGAAAACGACGCGCTTCTTGTAACGCCAAGAGCGGTGTATTGTCACGACGAATAATAAATGCTTGGTCACCCTCATAACGAAGCAATACGCCATGACGCTTGGCAAAACTATATGGTATTTGTAATTGTTTAAGTACTTGCATCACAGTTTATAATGATGAATAAAAGTAATTTGAGTGTACTCTAAGCACATGACAGCGTGAAGTATGTTTTACAGCTTTTAATGATATAAGGAAAATACCATTGTCTTTCGTCAGTGACGTACTGGAAACAGAAACATCCAAAGTAAAATGGTGGGGTGAGCATCACTTTGAGCTGAACCGACCGAAATCATGGCAGTTTGGCTCGTTATTATTTCGCTTAACCCGTGGTTTACAAGAGTGGCGAATGGAATATCACCGCCCTAGCGTACAGTTTGACTATGAGCAGCAGTGGCATCGTATTGATGATCCTGAGTTTGCATTTCCTGCACCTGTGCATATTGAACGTTATATGTTTAAAAATACGCATGAAAAAATTCAAATCATGCCGCGCTTGGCCAATCGTTCTGTCGTTATCCGCCCTGTCGATCCGATCTATATTCCAGCGGGTCAGCGCGGTACGCTTTATATCAGTACACCATTATGGGTTGCGGGCTTTGTTGAGGGGCAAAAAGACCCTTTGTTTGATATCCCCGTGATTTTACCCAAAGATACGTGGTTTGGCCCCAATAAGCGTACAGGTGAAATCTGCTATGCCACAGCTGTGGATGGTCGCACTGAACTCCATCAATTGAAGATTCGTGCTTTTCGTGCAGTCACCCCTATTGAATTTCACAATACCAGCCACGAACAACTGCGCTTTGATCGAATGAATGTACCTGTACCTGCCTTACCTTTATTTTATAGCGAAAGCACAGGTCGATTATGGACATCGCAAATCAAAGTTATTCATGAAGGGCCTGATCGACCACCACGTGTGCGCATTGAAAACCGTACGCCACCACATGCAGGTGAAGTGATGTATGTGCACCCACCACGCGAACCTGCGGGTGCATTATTTAATATGTTCGATTCACTGTTCTAGGAGTGATGGATGCCCAATACCAATATTCCAGCAGAAGTGACCAGCAGTCTGACCAGTATTGTTAAAAATATTAATACCGATCGACTCACAGAAATTGTGGTTGCCATTATCCTAGCGCTATTAGGTTTTTTAATAGCACGCTTTGTTTCCAATACGTTTATTCGCACGATTGGAACACGATTTAATGAACACCAACGCTTAGTTTGGCGACGCGGTATTTTCTATTTTATTTTTATGATCTTTGTGATGGCCAGTCTCAAAGAAGCCGGCTTCAAACTCAGCGTCTTTTTAGGGGCGGCTGGTATTTTAACGGTGGCCTTGGGTTTTGCATCGCAAACTTCTGCATCCAACCTCATCAGTGGTATCTTTTTAATTGGCGAAGGTTCATTTGAAATTGGCGATACCATTCAAATTACGTTAATTCGTGGCCATACCATTGAAGGTGAAGTCATTTCGATTGATTTACTCTCTGTAAAATTGCTGACTCAAGACAATGTCTATGTTCGCCTGCCCAATGAACAGCTCATCCGTGCACCCGTGCATAACCTGTCGAAGTTTCCGATACGGCGCATCCCAATTACCCTAGCCATTAACTTCCATGAAGATATTATTAAAGTTCGTGAAGTTTTGCTGGATGTTGCCAATAAATATCCTTTGGTATTGGCCGACCCGAAACCCGCAGTCACCGTTACAGCATTTCGTGAGTCGTCTATTGAGTTATTGTTTGCCGTATGGTGCCAGCAAGAAAACTTCCTGAAAGTTCGTGATGAAATGCAGGAACGCATTCGAAATGGTTTTGTCGACAATCAAATTGAAATTCCTGTACCCAAAATGGGCTTTGTTGACCGCCCTTCCGCACAAGCTTTGCATAATGAAGAAATTGATAGCTATGCCAATGCAGAAGAATTAAAACGTGAGCCAGACTTAAAATAAGCCATGTTTAGTCATGTTCATCTACGAAAAAAAGGGAGTCAATCAATCGGCTCCCTTTTTAATTTGAATGTCATTCACACTACATATTGATATTTATGAATGCTCACGCGGGTGCGTTTCATTGGATATCTCAGGCATAGGTGCAATATAGGCAATGATTAACATGACAAAACCCGCACCCAAGAAGGAAATCACTCGCGTTAAGGTGCCAATATGAGACAAATCAAACAGCACCAACTTTAAAGTGACCAATACTAAAATACTGCCACCAAAGAACCACAACGAACGCAACTGACGCCGACTTGCCAGCAACATACAAATAAAGGCCAAACTCACCCAGAGCAGGGTAAAACTCAGCTGTATGGTCGCATCTTGCCACATTTGCCATTGGTTATATGGTGTATCCAAGTAATGATGTAATGCACGTAGCACCACATAACTACTCAGCCAAAGTAGCCCGAGTACCATCACAATGGCACCTAGGCTTTTTTCTAACCCTGCTTTCATTTGTTGGTTCAACATCCAAATGAAACCTGCCAACATCGCAATACTCACTAAATCGAATGGATTCAGTATTGGCAGTAGATAAAACTGAAAAGCTTGCTGGCTAAACAGTTGTGACAAGATCACCCAAAGCAACATTAACACCAAACTACTACGCGCTTGCCAGAACATTGGCCAATCGGACTGGCGCCACGCACACCATAAGGCAAAACACAGCGGTAAAATCACCACACTAATAAACGGCATACTCGGTACAAGCGTTAAACTACTCAGCGCCAAGCTCAACAACACACCTAAACTCACCCACTCTTTTTCTGCTTTTAGCCCTAGTAAAGGTCGGAGCCACAATAAGGTTAAAAATAAGCCTGTGGTCGCCACCAATATACGGTCAGAATCAGAAGGCCATAACAATGCCCCTTGATGACTCACATCAATCACCATATAAAATGCGACCACATACAAGGGAATCAGCCCCACCCATTTCGGCAAGAGCCACGACCACGTTGCACCACGTCTCAACAACAACTCATTCACCAGCACATAGCCCAAACTCAGTATCAACAGTATCCATGTCACTTGGTTTTTACTGTCGATGACATCCAGCAATAGCACAAACAATGCAATGGTCGCAAATAGCATCTGCAAACAGAAGAAGCTGATGGTGCCACTACTCAATTGCTGTTGAAACTTAGGCACAGCATTGGCAATACAAACCGTAGTGAGATAACTCAATGCCAAAATCCAGTACACAGGACTTGGAAAAACATTTTGCACAGAGAAGTAATACACGCCTGAGCAACTCGCCATAACCAACAGGCCCATGCCCACATAGTGGCTAATACGCGCCTGACGATACAGCGCATACATAAAGATGAGTGCCCCTTCAATCGCCCAACCTGCAACACTCCAATGCTCGGTCAGTAAAATAGGTGGGACGAAGGCCAAAAAAATCAGCATGAGGCTAAAATAGCTCTGCGTGATTTGCTCAATCACCTGATAGCGTTTTGCAAGCAGATAAAGCAGTGCATAAATTACCGCAAAGACTAAACTGAAGGTCGCCTGCCAGCCATTTTCATCAAAATACATCAAATATAAAAAGCCATAGCTGGCAATGGGAGTACCAAAAATTAAGGCCAAATCTAAAATTGGTTTAAGCTGAAATTGGCCCAAATTCTCTTTAGCCAGCAATTGGCTATAGCGAAATCCTAACCAAATAAAAATTGAAGCATGGGCAAAAATCAGCAGGCTTAAACTAGTGCGTTCGGCATCCACACCACGGTAAAAAGCATAAGCGCCACCTACTACCAGCGTCATTAAAAAAGCAATTTGATTAAGAAACTTCCACGGTCGAAGTGTGCTTAACACTGCAACTGCAATATTAATCACCAAGTAATAGCTCACAAACTCGACTGCGCTCGCACTGCGTACTGGTAAAGTAAAGGGTGCAATATAAGCAATGACCATCGCCATCAAAGCAAGTTCGATGCTTTGTTGTTTTAAACTCAGCCATACCGTTGTCATGAGAATGCCTGCAAAGCAACAACTGGCCAGCGCCAAAGTAGGAATGATCTGGTTATAGTAAGCAAAAGACAACGTCAGTGATAAACTGGCAAGCCCTAAACCTTCTAATGCAAGCGTAAAGCTACGATTTGTACGTTGCAATCTATAGCCTAACGCCGTGACTGCGATACTCACGCCTGCCACCAGCAACAGTTTGACGGCAAGACTCAATTGCCAATGCTCTGTTGCAAAGCGAAGTAACAGCACAATGCCGACCACCAAAACCGCAATAGCAACTTTCAGAACGGGATTTCCCTTAAACAACCACTGTTGTAGCTGATCGCTTAAACGCAAATGATTTCCTGTCGAAGCAGATTGGGCACGCTCAGCCAATGGCTCAGTGCTATGCTCCAGGGTAGAACTCGGCTGAAATTCCGCAGTCGCTGTGGACCGTACCAAAACTTGCGCCTGCTGTTGGATTTGATACTGCGTCTGTAACAGTTGCCGTTCTATACGCTTTAACCAACGCAGAAAAAAGAAAATCCATGCGCTTAGACCCAGCCCTGTCAAAATATGAAATTCAGCAATCCCCCCCACCAAGGCCACAATCGAAGCAATATATAACGGTGCTTTGGAGGTACTCTGTCGTGCTAATCCAATCTGTTGTCTAAGTTGATCGGTCGGTTGCTGTAAATCATCGACATAGTGCATGACACTAACGCCAAAAGCTAAAATACACAGTGCACTCACAACTTTTAAATCAGCAAACCACAGCCCAACAGCAACGATGATGAGCACCATCAACCACATCATTCGAATATCACTCTGCCCTTTCAGCATACGGTCTTCGCTCTATTTATTTAAGATGATCATAGCGCACCTCGACAGCAATATTTTGGATGTTTATCAGATATTCGGTAACCCACATAAAACATCAAGCATCAGCGCAGGTTGAAAAAATCACGTACAATAAAAGCGTTTTTTGGATAAGGAATTACTCAATGCCACCATTTGTCTTGGTCGATGGCTCTTACTTTTTATTTCGTGCCTTTCACGCAGTGCCACCGTTAACCACGTCAACAGGTCTGCATACCAATGCAGTCCGTGGTGCGATTTCTGCTATTCAAAAACTCATGCGTCGTATTGGGCCAACTCACATGGCGGTGATTTTCGATACACCTGAGCCAACATTCCGTCATGAATTGTCACCAATTTATAAAGGCGACCGCCCAAGCATGCCTGAGGAGCTGTCTCAACAAATCCCTTACTTACATGCGCTCATCAAAGCACTAGGTATTCCCTTACACATGCTACCGGGTGCCGAAGCAGATGACATTATTGGCACCTTGGCAAAACGTGCTGAAGCTTTAGGCCATCAAGTCCTAATCTCCACTGGCGATAAAGATATGGCACAGTTGGTCACAGACAAAGTGACTTTAGAAGACAGCTTCAAAGAACGTCCTTTAGATGTCGATGGCGTATTTGAAAAGTTTGGGGTATGGCCAAATCAAATTATTGATTACCTGACCCTCATGGGCGATGCCTCTGACGGCATTATGGGTGTACCAGGTGTGGGGGCAAAAACTGCAGCCAAGCTCTTAACCGAATATGGTTCAATTGGTGGCATTTTAGAAAATGTCGATAAAATTAAAGGCAAAGTCGGTCAAAACATCAAAGACAGTGTTGAAGGCATTGCACTTGATCACCAATTGGCAAGCATTGTGATTGATCTAGATTTAAGTTTTAGTTATGACGATCTAAAACTACAAGATCCAAATGTTGAAGCGCTGCGTACTTTATATACGGAACTCGAATTCCGTAACCAGTTACAATCTTTAGACCATCCCAATAATCCAAATAGCGTTACCTATAAACAAAACTCTAAGGCGATTATTCAAGATACGCACACTGCAGCAAAAGTCGTGGCAGAAGATCAAGCCACCCTCACCAGTACAGATGATGTTTTAGGCGAAGCCCAATACCATACCGTGCTGAGCCAAGCCGATTGGGACAATTTATTTAAACGTCTGAGCACAGAAAAGCGTTTTGCTTTTGACACCGAAACCACAAGTTTAGATTACCGTGTGGCGCAAATTGTCGGCTTCTCTGTTGCTTTTGATGCACAAGATGCCTATTACGTGCCACTCGCACATGACTATGAAGGTGCACCAGCACAATTAGACCACAATACTGTCCTTGCGCAAATCAAACCTATTTTAGAAGATGCATCAGTCCAAAAAATTGGTCATCACCTCAAATACGATGCACATATTTTAGAAAATCACGGCATTGTGCTACAGGGCTGGTACTTCGACACCATGTTGGCATCGTATGTACTTAACTCTGTGGCTACACGCCACGGTATGGATGATGTTGCACGTTTGTATTTAAGCCACTTAACAACGACTTATGAACAAGTCGCAGGTAAAGGCGCAAAACAAAAAACCTTCAATCAAATCGAGATCGAAACGGCTGCGCATTATGCTGCTGAAGATGCGCATGTGACTTATCGTTTATACGAAGTTTTAGATGCCAAACTACAACAGCATCCAGAACTGGTGAATATTCTGCACAATGTCGAAATGCCCGTGGCACGTGTACTGACCATGATGGAAGAAAACGGCATTGAGCTCAACATGGCGTTTTTGGATCAACTGGGTGTTGAATTTGCCAACACCATGCAGAATCTAGAAAATCAGATCACAGAACTGGCGGGCCAATCCTTCAATGTCAGCTCACCCAAACAAGTCGGTGAAATCCTGTTTGATAAATTAGGTCTTAAAGGCGGTAAAAAGACCTCTACAGGTCAGTACAGCACCAGCGAAAGCGTATTGGAAAAAATCGAACATCCAATTACTGACCTAATTTTGGAATACCGTGGCCTGTCTAAGTTAAAAAGTACTTATACAGACGGCTTACTCAAACAAGTGAATGATGATACACACCGCGTACATACCAGCTACCATCAGGCGCTGACTGCTACAGGTCGCTTATCTTCAACCGATCCTAACCTGCAAAATATTCCAGTGCGTGAAGACATTGGTCGCCAAATCCGTAAAGCGTTTATTGCGCCGAAAGGTCGCATTCTGCTGGCAGCCGATTACTCGCAAATTGAATTACGCTTAATGGCGCACTTCTCACAAGACCATGCCTTGGTAGATGCATTTAATCACGGCCAAGACGTTCACCGTCGTACAGCGGCTGAAGTTTTGGGTATTCCTTTAGACGAAGTGACCAGCAATCAACGTCGCCAAGCCAAAGCGGTGAACTTCGGTCTGCTCTACGGCATGTCTGAATTTGGCCTAACTCGCCAGCTTGGCTTTAGTCGTGAAGAATCGCGCAACTATATTGGTAAATACTTCCAGCGTTATCCTGGCGTATTAGACTATATGGAACGCACACGCCAAGTTGCCCGTGAGCAAGGCTTTGTCGAAACTATTTTAGGCCGTCGCTTGTATACGCCAGACATCAATGCCAGCAATAAAATGGTAAAACAAGGTGCTGAACGTGCAGCGATTAATGCCCCTCTTCAAGGCTCAGCAGCGGACATCATAAAAATGGCGATGATTGAAGTAGAAAAAATGCTACCTAAAGATCAGGCCAAAATGCTTCTACAAGTGCACGATGAATTGGTATTTGAAGTTGATGAAGCGATTGCGGATGAGCTTGCACTAAAACTGGCAGAAGTTATGCAATCTGTATTACAACTCTCTGTACCTTTAGTGGTTGAAGTTGGCAAAGGCAATAACTGGGACGAAGCGCATTAATACACACTTCATTTTCCCTCTCCTCTCAGGAGAGGAGAATCTCAGAATACATTCTGAGTTCACAAGGAAAAATGCTCGTAAGCTAAAGCCCTCACAAAAAATAAAGACCTAAAAAAGGACTCCTCGGAGTCCTTTTTTTATTGCACGAATACCAACAAGCTTAAAGACCTGTTAATAGCGCAATCGCAACTTCTTTCATAATGGTTTCTACAACCAAAAGCGCTAAAATCGCTAAAATTGGAGACAAGTCAATCATGCCCATATTCGGCATAATTTTACGAAATGGCGCAAGTAAAGGCTCTGCCAACTCTTGAATCACTTCGATATAAGGTGAACGTGACTGCGTAAACATCACCACCCAACTCAAAATAATCGTCGCAAAAATCAAATAACGACAGAAACGGATCAAGTCCTGAATCATGGTAACAAAGGTCATAATCAGCAAATGCACAGGACTATTCAGTGAAGCCCCAGACAAATGCATCAAACCAAACATTTTTAAAATATACAAAATGATCAGCAAAACCAAAGCCGCCGTGTTCACACGACCTTTTGCCACTGTTGGAAAAATTCGACTGAACACATCAACAATCTTGGTCGCTTTTGCAGTCGACAATACAACAGGGTTGTAAGGGCTTACCGCCGCCAACTGCATTAAAAACCGGAAGAATACGAGCAAAATTGCGACGTTAATGATAATGCCAAAAATTAGCGCAGAACTTGCACCCATACTTGAACGTTCCTAAATTAAATTACTTAATGCTGTCGCTGAGTTCTTGCGCCAGCTGTTGGCTACGCTTTTGCGCGGCAGCCAAGGCTGCTTGAATATTTTGTGAGATATGCGCGTGATCAAATACTTCAATCGCCGCTTGCGTCGTGCCATTTGGCGACGTCACATTTTTACGCAATTCTGCTGGGCTATTTGCACTGGTAATGGCCATTTGCGCCGCACCCAATGCTGTTTGTAAAGTTAAGGCTGTCGCTACTTTTTCATCTAGCCCTAAATTTTTACCTGCACGAATCATGCTTTCCATCATATAGAAGAAATATGCTGGACCAGAACCCGACACCGCAGTAACGGCATCAATCTGCGCTTCAGTGCTCACCCAAATGGTTAAACCTGTAGAAGCTAGCACTTGGCTTGCCAATTCACGATCTTCTGCCGATACGTTGGCTTCTGCATATAAACCATGTGCACCTGTTTGAACCAATGCTGGTGTATTTGGCATGACACGTACAATACGCGTCGTATCTAATAATGCACCAATGGTTGCCAAGTCAGCACCTGCCACAATTGAAATCACCAGTTTACCATCCAACAAGCCTTTTAAAGGTTGTAAAACACTGGCCAACACTTGTGGTTTTACTGCAAATAATACAATGTCAGCATCGCGAATGGCTGCAATGTTGTCTGTAGTAACGTGTAACTCTTTACTTGCCAAATGTTCACGGACTTTATCTACAGGATCTGAAACAGTAATACGTGTCGGCGGTAAGCCACGTGCAATCAAGCCTCCAATTAGGGCTTGTGCCATATTACCACCACCAATAAAAGTGATATTACTGTTTAATACTGCGCTCATGATTCCAATCCGCTTGTGATATTTTCAACTGTAGAAATTACGTTTGGTCGCCACCCACCTATTACACAATAAGATGAAACAGCCAACCAAAAACCTTTGGGCGTAAAGACGCCTAGCATAACATTATCTATGCTTAATATTTGTATAGTATGACGTTGCCAAGGAAATATTTGTGCCTGTTGAATGGCCTTTTTTAATGGCCACGACCCAACACGGCCCTGCAAATGGATTTTTTCGCCGCCTTGCCGCGGTGTGAGCATCAAAGGCTTATTCAATAGCGCTGGCGACAAACCCATGGCCTGCACATGCCTATTTTCCTGTACTTGAAACTTTCCCGAGAGCACAGTAAACACTTGATGCAAATCTAAGCTTAGGGTGCTTGGCACAGTCTGCTCTTGTGCAGATGCAAGATACTCGGCCTTAGCTAAACGATACATCCAACCAGCAAAACGCACATAATAAAAACCATTCCAATGCAACGCTGCCTGTGCATCCGCTTTGGCCAGTATGACTTCATTAACTAATCGTTGCACCATTTCAAATGCTGGGCGGTACTGTGCCAGACCTTTCATCCACGCAGATAAAAGCTGACGCTGTCTAGCTTGAGGTAAAGCCAAAAGTGTTTCTAAGCACAATGCTTGGGCGGAACCACAGGCTTTTAAATCAGTTTCCAACACCGATGCCAAAATTTCTTCCGCATCTTGCATTAAATAACTCGTACGACTTAAAGCTTGTTGCATTTTAGGATAACGCGACTCAAGCAAGGGCCACAATATTTCACGGCACCATGCACGATCATAATGCGTGTCTAAATTGGTAGGATCTTCAATGTTTTTTACATTTAATTGATGGGCCCATTGGCAAATTTGCTCACGAGATACATCCAAGAGTGGACGCCAAATGGTCATTTCTTCGCGCACATCAACGGCCTGCATGGCTGCTAAACCATGAATGCCTGCACCTGACAATAGTCTGAGCATCAGCGTTTCAGCTTGATCTTGTTGGTGATGTGCCAGCACCAATACTTCATTGGGCGCTAAATGTTGCAGATAGGCATCATATCGAGCTTGGCGGGCTTGGTTTTCTAAATTACCCGTTGCAACCTCAACAGCTTGCACAATGCATGGAATGTTGCGTTGTTGGCATTGCTCAGCTACAAATTCCCCCCAGCTTGCGCTTTGCGACTGAAGCTGGTGGTCTATATAAATGGCACGTGTGTGATTTGGGCACAGCTCAGACATTAAATGCAGCAATAGCATGGAATCCATGCCACCACTGCATCCAATTAAAAACCGAGTCTGTGCTGAAAAAGCTTGGCTTTGACTTAAGAAGCCAGTCCTAAATTGCTGCTGCCAAATTTCATTAAACGTTGGTAACGTGCTTCGCATCGTTCAGTTGCATCCATTGGCTGAAGTTCAGCCAAAGCCTCTTTCAAGACTACTTTTAAATTTTGCATGACTTGTTCAGGATGCACATGTGCACCTTCACCTTCGTCAACCACATATTCCACAATACCCATTTTTTGGAGCTTGTCTGCAGTCAGTGCAAGTGCTTCACTTGCTTGTTCCGCCTTGTCTGCAGTTTTCCATAAAATTGAGGCACAACCTTCAGGTGAAATTACTGAATAAATACTGTGTGAAAGCATCGCCACACGGTCAGCAACACCAATACCGAGTGCGCCACCTGAACCACCCTCACCCAATACTGTTGCAATCACAGGAACTTTCAGGCTCGACATTTGCGCAAGACTCGTTGCAATTGCCTCAGCTTGACCACGTTCTTCTGCACCCACACCTGGGTAAGCACCCATCGTGTCAATAAAGGTAAATACAGGTAAACCAAAACGCTCTGCCATTGACATCAAACGCTGTGCTTTACGGTAACCTTCAGGGTTACTCATGCCAAAGTTATGTTGCAATTTTTCACGTGTGCTACGACCGCGATGTTGACCTACCACCATTACAGGTTGGCCATCTAAACGAGCCAAGCCACCGAGCATAGCGCCATCATCACCAAATAAACGGTCACCATGTAGCGCATCAAACTCAGTGAAAATTTCACTTACATAGTCCAAAAATTGTGGACGCTCTGGATGACGTGCAATTTTAACCGTTGTCCAAGCTTTAGATTGAGCAGCTTTATTTTTCATAGGTCGACCATTATCCCTAAATTAACCTGATCTGTTAATCGATAAATTGTTCCGACTGAATATTCAATTCAATATCCCAATGCTTGAATTGCACTTGTTCATCATGCAAATCTGCTACAAGCAGTGGCCATTGTTTGGCATCACCAGAAACGCTAAGTTGCCATTGTTGCGCATTGAGGGCGACTAATTCAATGGCAGGAAGCATCTCATCGCTACGACTATGATTAAGTAAAACGGCGAGTCGAAGTAACAAACACAAGTTTAGGAGTTTTGTGCCGCCCACTTTCATCACATCTACACGTGCATCGCTACGTAGCTTACGACGATGATGTGCCACCAAATGTGACAAATGATTTTGATCAATTTGTGAGAAACCTGGAATGTCTGAATGTTGCAATAAATATGCACCATGACGATGGTAACCACTGTGGCTAATCGCTAAACCGATTTCGTGCAAATAGCCTGCACGACGCAGTAAATCACTGTCATCATTAGTTAATTCGAGCTTTTCTGCCACACCCTCAAACAACTGTTGTGCCGTTGCAACAACGCGTTCTGCCTGTTTTACATCGGCATTATAACGGCCCATTAAAGCATGAACCGAACGATCACGAATGTCTTCATGCTGGAAACGCCCTAAGAGGTCGTACATCACCCCTTCGCGTAATGCGCCATCCGAATAGACTAATTTTTCAAGTTTTAACACATCAAATACTGCAAATAAAATGGCAATACCTGCTGGCAAAACTGCTCGACGGTCTTCTTTTAAACCATCAAACTCCATATCCGTTACATGAGAATATTTGAGTAATTTATCTTTTAGTTTTTCTAAGCCTTCACGCGTCAGCTCTTCTTGCTCATTACTCCAGCCCATATTTACTGTAATTTGACGGCAAGCTTTAATCGTACCGCTTGAACCGACTACAGTATCCCAGCCAGCAGCTTTATAAGTAGTCGCAAGGCCTGAAATTTCTTTGCGTGCTGCGGTAACTGCTTTATCAAAGGCTTTTTGGCTAATTTCGCCATCACTAAAATAGGCTTTGGTAAATGCTACACAACCCATTTGTACCGATTCTGTATGAATTGGCTCAAACTCTTCACCAATAATAAGCTCTGTAGAGCCACCACCAATATCAATCACCAAACGGCGACCACTATTAGCCATGGTGTGTGAAACACCCAAATAAATCAGACGTGCTTCTTCACGACCTGCAATAATTTCTATCGGCTTAGGTAAAATTTCAGCCGCTTTTTGAATAAATTCTTGTCCATTTTTTGCTTGGCGGAGTGCATTGGTAGCCACAATACGTAAACGTTTTGGCTGTACAGACCCCAAACGACCTACAAAACGGGCCAAACATGCCAGACCACGTTGCTGAGCGGCTTCAGTTAAATTTTTATTTTCATCCAAACCTGCTGCCAGCTGTACTTTTTCTGACATTGATGCGACTTTTTTTACTTCGCCATGATCAACACGTGCAATCGCAAGATGGAAGCTATTCGACCCCATATCGATCGCAGCGAGAAGTTCTTCATCAATCAAAAAATCAGACATGATTTCAAATAAACCTATACAGAATTGTGCTTAGAGTAATTCACAACCATGCAATTTAAAAGCCATTTATGTGCATGAAGTAAAAGTGCCATATTTTAGAGCTTAATGTGACAATTGCATGACACGATTGCAACTATCGTCAGCATCAATTAGACAAAATTCAATTTATCTACGAAAATTAAGCAATCCCCCTACATTGTTAAAGGCGGCTATGTAATACTAATAATTATAGAGTCACCTTTAAAAAATTATTCTGGAGCAAAATCCATGTCAGCGAATATCGTAAACACAACTGATGCAAACTTTGAAGCAGACGTATTACAATCTGACGTACCTGTACTTGTAGATTTCTGGGCTGGCTGGTGTGCGCCATGTAAAGCAATTGCACCAGTATTAGAAGTTCTTTCTACTGAATTCGAAGGCAAAGTTAAAATCGTTAAAGTTGACGTGACATCTTGCGAAGCAACTGCAGTGAACTACAACATCCGTAACATTCCTGCTTTGCTTATGTTTAAAAATGGTGAAGTTGTTGCGACTCAAGTTGGCGCTGCACCAAAATCTAAATTAACTGCATTCATTGAAGAAAACATCTAATCTTCAATTAAAGTTAAAAAAATTAAAAAATACGCGACCTTGTGTGGCGTATTTTTTTTGCTGATAAATTGACAAAAAATCGAATCTCTCTTATATTGCATGCTCAAGAAATAAAGGATCTTAAATCCTCTCAGTTTCTTATGAGACTCAACACATAAGATGCCGCTCGGCTAAGAATTTGTTATTCACATTTCTCTTCTAACAATGAATCAGACCTCTGAATTGTGATTGTACATATTCAATTGCTTTCGTTTTATTGTATCCCTGCGGCCTAATGTTGCTCCCTTTCTAACCTGTATCTCAGAATTTTAGATTCTATCTGACCACCTATGAATTTAACCGAACTCAAGAAAAAACCGATTGGCGAACTCATCAAGATTGCCGAGTTTATGGGCCTTGAAGGAATGGCGCGTAACCGTAAGCAAGACATTATTTTTGCCATCTTAAAGCGCCATGCAATGAATGGCGAAGAGATCTTTGGTGATGGCGTTTTGGAAATTCTGTCAGATGGCTTCGGCTTTTTACGCTCAGCGGCTGGCTCATATTTAGCGGGTCCTGATGACATTTATGTCAGCCCTTCACAAATTCGTCGTTTTAACCTGCGTACTGGCGATACCATTACCGGCACAATCCGACCACCGAAAGAAGGCGAACGCTATTTTGCCCTTCTTAAAGTAAACCAAATTAACTACGACACGCCTGAAAACTCTCGTAACAAGATTTTATTTGAAAACTTAACGCCATTATTCCCAACTGAGCAATTGGTTATGGAATTGGGTAACGGTACAACTGAAGATTTAACTGCACGTGTGGTTGACCTTGTTGCTCCAATTGGTAAAGGTCAGCGTTCGATTATTGTTGCACCGCCTAAAGCGGGTAAAACGATGTTATTACAAAACATCGCGCAATCCATTGTTCGTAACAACCCTGAATGCTTCTTGATTGTCCTTCTGATTGACGAACGTCCTGAAGAAGTAACAGAAATGGAACGTACAGTTCGCGGTGAAGTGGTTGCATCAACATTTGATGAATCACCTGCGCGTCACGTACAAGTTGCTGAAATGGTCATTGAGAAAGCCAAACGTTTGGTTGAGCATAAGAAAGACGTTGTGATCTTACTTGACTCGATTACACGTTTAGCACGTGCTTACAACACCGTGATTCCTTCTTCTGGTAAGGTGCTCACAGGTGGTGTAGACGCACATGCGCTTGAACGTCCAAAACGCTTCTTTGGTGCTGCCCGTAATATTGAAGAAGGTGGTTCACTCACCATTATCTCAACTGCATTGATTGAAACAGGCAGTAAGATGGATGAAGTGATCTACGAAGAATTCAAAGGTACAGGTAACCAAGAAATTACCCTTGATCGTCGTATTGCAGAAAAACGTGTGTTCCCTGCAATGAACATCAAGAAATCTGGTACACGCCGTGAAGAGCGTTTAATGTCTGAAGACAACCTACGTAAAGTATGGATTCTACGTAAGCTACTGCATACGCAAGACGAACTTGCTGCGATGGAATTCCTACTTGATCGTATGAAAGAAACCAAAACGAATGATGATTTCTTCGACCAAATGAAGCGTAAAGCGACAAACTAATCGATGTAAATTTTAAAAGGCCATCTATAACGATGGCCTTTTTATTTGGTTGACTTTGTTTACATAAATACACAATCCACTCAGCCATTTGTAAAGTTTTTTTCAAGTGAATGATTATAAAAATAATTTTATTAAAAACCCTATTGTTTTTAGGGGGTTATTTAGCATTTATCCAATATATTTCTTTTCTTTGATTGTTATTTTCTGTTAAAAAAAGCCACTTTTTAACCAATTTTTTAAGTTTTTTGCCTGTGAAGCAGTAGCATTTCAAAATACTCAGTGATAGCATATTCGCATACCAGTTACACTGCTCTGCATTGTTCATACCTAATAAAAATTAGGCATAATAAAAGCAAATAACAGTGCTAACTAAGGTTTTTTTTAATCTCATATTTAGAGAGTGATGCCATGTTATTCAAAAAAATCGCTGTTGCTGCTGCAGTTGCTACTACTTTAGCTTTCGTTGGTTGTGCTAAAAAAACTGAAGAAGCTCCTGCTGCTGCTGCTTCTGAAGCTGTAGTTGCTGCTTCTGAAGCTTCTGCTGCTGCTGACGCTGCTGCTGTTGAAGCTTCTGCTGCTGCTTCTGAAGCTACTGCTGCTGCTTCTGAAGCTGTTGCTGCTACTTCTGAAGCTGCTGCTTCTGAAGCTAAATAATCTAAACGATTATAAAGCACAAAAAGAGAGCCATTTGGCTCTCTTTTTTATTACAACAACAAATCTCAAAACACAATAAACAGAAAGATCAGTACACAATTAGCTTTCACCAGAACGACTGCCCTAGCATCTCTTCCCATATAGATCGATTAAGATCCTCTATCTTGCTATGAATGGACAATAAAAAAAGCAGATCAATCGATCTGCTCATTTCCAACGCGTTGACGGAATTTTTGTCCCGCACGGAAGGTTACTACACGGCGTGCAGAAATCGGAATTTCTTCACCCGTTTTCGGGTTACGGCCTGGGCGCTGACGCTTATCACGTAGCTCAAAGTTACCGAAACCTGAAAGTTTGACTTGCTCGCCTGAGATTAGCGCTTGGCTAATCTCATCGAAGAATAACTCGACCATTTGTTTCGCTTCACGACGGTTTAAACTCGTGAGCTCACTTAAATGATCAGCCATTTCTGCTTTTGTTAGTGCTGTCATGAAGCCCTCAATGTCGCCTGGTAAGTGTTTTCTAACACTTGGAGAATATTATCCATACCGGATTTGATCTCAGCATCTTCAAGAGTACGTGATGGGTGCTGCCAAAGTAATGCAAATGCCAATGAGCGCTTGCCTTCTTCAACACCTTGACCAGTGTACACATCGAACAACCAAGTAGAGTCTAAAAGCTCACCACCCGTTTTTCCGATAAGTTGCTGAATTTCGCTAACATTAATCTTATCACTAATTAAAAGCGCAATATCACGTCTTACCGACGGAAAACGTGATAATTCTGTAAAATTAGATACATAAGTTTGCAAAACAGCCTGTTGATCGAGTTCTGCAACCCAAGTCGTACTTAAATCCAATTCATCTTCTAAAGATGGGTGTAAGCGACCTAAGTAACCAATCGACTTTCCATTAACCAAAATTTCTGCAGATTGACCAGGATGTAACCATGCACGCTCAGAACGTACATATTCCACCTCTAAACGACCTGCTGCTAAAACTTCTTCAACATCGCCTTTAAAGTCAAAGAAATCCATTGGCGCTGCTTTACCATGCCAAGATTCAACATTACGTGGGCCTGTCGCAATCATCGCAAATGTTGGGATTTGTTTTAGATCATGAATAGATGCTGCATCTTGATAGTCAAAGCGCAAACCAAGCTCATAGAAACGTACACGGCTTTGCTGACGATTCACGTTGTATTGCACACATGGAATCAGACTTGAAAGCAAGGTAGAGCGCATCACTGCCAAATCACTTGAAATTGGGTTTGCCAATGCCAATGGATTCACTGCTGGATTCAACTGCTTTTCAAGCTTCAAATCTGCAAAGCTAAAGCTGATTGCTTCTTGGTAACCTAAAGCCACCACAGTTTGACGTAATTGAGCAAGCTCGAATTGGTCTTGATATTTTGCCAATTTCACATCAATAACAGGCAGACTGATTTGAATATTGTCGTAGCCATGAATACGCGCGACTTCTTCAATCAGGTCTTGATAAATGGCCATATCATAACGATGTGATGGTGGCACAACAGTCCATTCACCTGCAGCATTTACAGTGACATCACAGCCTAAACGCGTTAACGCATCTGCAATAAATTCGCCATCTACTTTATAACCAAGTAGTTGATCAACCTGCGCTTGTTTTAATTCAATCGCTTCACGTGTAGGCAATACATTGGCTTGCTCTGCTACAGTGATTGGACCAAAGTCACCACCAGCAAGTTCAGCAATGAGCTGAGATGCGCGGTGCATGGCAATCATTGGTAATTCAAAATCTACACCACGTTCATAGCGCTGAGATGCATCTGTATGCAAACCAAAGCTACGCGCACGACCTGCAATCGCAAGTGGTGCAAAGAATGCTGATTCTAAGAAAATTTCTTTGGTTTCATCTGTTACTGATGAAGACAAACCACCCATGATGCCTGCGATTGCCAATGCTTTTTCATCATCTGCAATGACCATCACTTTTTCGTTCAGCTCAACTTCTTGCTCATTTAAAAGCGTTAACTTTTCAGCAACAGTTGCTTGACGAACGTGTACAGCACCTTGAACTTTACCGCCATCAAATGCATGTAGTGGTTGGCCCAACTCCATCAATACATAGTTGGTAATGTCGACCAAAATGCTATGCTGACGAATACCTGAACGAGCAAGCGCACGCTCCATCCATTCAGGTGTTGGTGCTTTGGTATTAACGTTTTTAATGACACGACCTAAATAACGAGGACAACCTTCAGTTGTAACTACAACTTTTTTCTCATCCGCAATGGTTGCAGCCACTTCTTTAATTTCAGGTGCAGTCACAGCCAATTGGTTAATCACACCAATTTCACGTGCAATACCACGGATACTGAAACAGTCACCACGGTTTGGTGTAATGCTAATATCAATCACGTGATCATCTAGGTCTAGATATTCACGAATATCCATGCCCACAGGCGCATCTGCAGGAAGCTCTAACAGACCATCGATTTTGTCTTCTAAATCAATTTCTGACGCACCGCACAGCATGCCTTGTGATTCAACACCACGAAGTTTGCCTTTTTTGATTTTAAAATCACCTGGAAGTACAGCACCAATGGTTGCAACTGGTGCTTTCATGCCTTCACGTACGTTGGGCGCGCCACATACAATTTGTAAAGGCTCAGCTGTACCAATATTTACTGTGGTTACACGTAAACGGTCTGCATCTGGATGTTGTACAACTGTCAAAACTTCACCCACTACAACACCTGTAAAAGGCTTTGCTGCTGGATCCATATCGTCGACTTCTAAACCAAGCATCGTCAGCTGGTCAGATAAAGTATTGCTATCAATGGCTGGATTAACCCATGTACGCAACCAATTTTCGCTAATTTTCATAAATTCATTTCCTTAATCTCCCCTAGCCCCTCTTTTAAATAGAGGGGAAGCACATCTGCCCTTTAAGGCAGCAAAGTCCCCCTTTTACAAAGGGGGATTTAGGGGGATTTCAATAATTTTCAAATAACTGTTTAAATTCGTTTAAGCAAATTGGCGTAAGAAACGCACGTCATTTTGGTAGAACATACGTAAGTCATTGATGCCATAACGCAACATTGCAAAACGTTCTACACCTAGACCAAATGCAAAGCCTTTGTATTTGTCTGGATCAATACCTGCTGAACGTAATACGTTTGGATGCACCATACCGCAACCCAATACTTCTAACCATTTGCCACGCTCATCCATAATGTCCACTTCAGCACTAGGCTCAGTGAATGGGAAATAAGATGGACGGAAACGTACTTTTAAATCTTTTTCAAAGAATTCATTTAAAAGATTAACCAACAAGCCTTTTAATTCTGCAAAGCTGGTGTTTTCAGCAACGTATAAACCTTCAATTTGGTGGAACATTGGTGAATGCGTTTGGTCAGAGTCACAGCGGTATACACGACCCGGACATACAATGCGAATCGGTGGCTGTTGTGTTTCCATGGTACGGATTTGCACACCAGAGGTATGCGTACGAAGCAAGTGATTCACATCAAAATAGAATGTGTCATGCATTGCACGTGCTGGGTGATGACCAGGAATATTGAGGGCTTCAAAGTTGTGATAGTCATCTTCCACTTCTGGGCCTGTTGCAACAGTAAAACCAGCTTTGGTAAAGAACTGACAAATACGCTCTTGCACCTGTGTTACCGGGTGAATACTACCAATCGCTTGGCCGCGACCTGGTAAAGTAATATCAATTGTTTCGCTTGCCAGTTTTTGTTCTAGCGCCGCTTTTTGTAATTGAGTTTGGCGTTCAGTTAAAGCCGCGTTAATCGCTTCACGCACAGCGTGAATAGCTGCACCGTGAACCTTACGCTCTTCAGGGTCCATTTTACCCAGTGCTTTAGATTGTTCCGCGAGCTGGCTTTTTTTACCCGTAAACTGCACTCGAACTTGATCAAGTGTAGCAAGGTCATCTGCTGCTGCAATCGCAGCGAGCGCTTCAGTGGTCAGGGCTTCCAGTGACATAGTAACTCTCAAAGCAACAATTTAGAAAAATATAAAAACCCCATATTCTAACAGTTTTTGAACGCGATGATGAAGCGCATTCATAAGTAAAAATTGCAATAGCATCAAGAATTAAAAAAAGTATAAGATAGGCGCATTATCAATGAGATCTTTCATTATGGCGCTCGATCAAATTTGGAAACAGCAACTGACACTGGTTACTTATGGAAATGAGTTTTTAGCACAAAATCTAAGTTTTCAACGCTGGGTACAGCATGCTATTTTCGATCAGCACCATTTTGTGTTTCGTGACTTAATGTCACAACATTTGTTGGCACAGCATTTTCAAATTTGGTTAGAAGGCTTAAAAAAACAAGGTGTTCAGCGTATTAGTCTGCACCGCTCTGCACTATTGAATGACGAACAAAATCCTAATGCCAATGTTGAGCTTCTACCTATTGCGCACTTTATTGTGAGCCATGATGCCCATAAAAAGCAGGCTTGGATCTTTGGTAAAGAGTTAGCAGAATGGTACACCGCAGACAATGATTATGAAGCGCCTGCATCTCAACGATCTACATTACGTCTTGAGACATTTTGGCGCTTTGACTTAAATAATGCTTTAGCCAAACGAATAGATAGCGACTTACAACAACCCAATTGGGATGATATTCAGCTTTATACTGACAATGAATTATTTGATAGCAAATTTGCCAAAGGTTTTGTTGAACCAACTGAGCTAGATAGCCCTTATTATGGGCTGAATCACGAGCAACTGCAGAATGATGTAAGCGCGCTGTCTTTATTGCCGACAGATTATCAAGCGGATTATGCACATCAGACCTTACTTCGCTTAGATGCACTGAATACTTTTATTCAAGACAAAATTCAGCATCCATACAACGCTGAAGGTGAAGCACTACCAGCAGAAGAACAGCTGAATATGCGTCATTTTTCGCAAAAGTTAGATGATCTTCGCAGTAAGTTTATTGTCAAAGTTGCCAACCACTATAAAACTGCACGTTTGACTGCAAAAGCGGTGCCTTCACCTTTTGACAGCAGCGATGCGCCAAAGGCCGGCAAAACCTATGCAAAACCGGCTGCCGATGACAGCAAAAACAATAAAAACGGGGTTTTTGCGCTGATTATGGTGACAATTGTTATCTGTCTCTGCGCCTATTATTTTGGTCTTTAAACTGAGCCCAGCCATACTCAGCCCGGTATCCCCGCCAGCTTGCTAAAAGCATCCGTCAGGATGCTTTTTCAGCCGGTTAAGCGGTAATCAAATAATTAAACGGCCTGATTTCAATCTGCACTTTATGCTCTCCAGCATGCTGATTAATATAATGATTGACTGATACAACCTCACCTTCCAGCTGCGCATCCGGCCCATACATAATTTTGACAGATTCGCCTTTACGCGGAATCATCTGCAATTCAAGCGTGATCGTACCCTGCCCCATTCCTCTGATTTCAGCCAGCATATTCTTATCCTTGTGTTTTTTGCTCTCTACATTAGGCATGGCGCAAAGCGCGTTATAAAGATTAGTTCTGTAACTGGGCTGCACTTTTTATTGATTAAACATCTAAACTTAAATATCTAAACTCAAACATCAAAAACATAAGCGTCCAGTTGTTCTAAAAACGCATCGACTGCAGTTGGTGATTCTAATCGAATCCATTGAATATGCTGATATTCCGGCGCTTTCATCATCTGCTGATATTTTTCCCGATTCTTTTTATGGGTCTTAATCATCCACCAAACGATAGAATCACGGCCAAACATCCGCCATAAGCTTTCCTGATTATTTGAATCCAGCCAAAGATCTTGTTTGGACTTGGCCCGAGAAATTGCGCGCTTTACAGAGCGGTATAAATTGACTGGAAACGGCAGATCCAGCCAAATTACTGTATTTATTTCCGACCATTTCACCGGAATCGCCCGGGTATAGTTTCCATCGATGACATAACCATTTTTCGCTTTGGCAATTTCAGCTTCGATACGCGCAAAAAAGATTTCGTCAGGGCACTCCTGCCAGTCATCCAGCCAAAACAGGTTATCCAGTTCAATATAATGCAGCGCTAATTTTTCCGCCAAAGCTCTGGAAAAGTTGATTTTCCCGTGGCTGAAGTACCGACTACGTTTATTCTTTTCATTGTCATGATGATCCGCTTGAGTCCGGTGAACCTCTATCAAGATAACAGCATTCCATCCGGCAGGTTAACTTTTATTCTGCGCTGCCGTCAGATGCACTTTCATCGGCATCAATAGAATCCGGTTCAATTGCAGCCTCAAACCCCACTGTGCGCAGACGGTATTGATCCCATCATTTTGCCCTTAGCATTCATTTATGCCTGCTTCCCTCCTGATCTGCACGCCGTATAAAAAACAGAACATCAAGCCGCGCCCAGCTGAATGATTTGGGCCTGCCCGCGGTTATGATGAGCGCGCGCCATAAGACTGCCTTCCCGCACTGAGCGCAAAGCGGCAAGTATATGCGCGGGTTTTCATCTGAGCATTTAAATACATTAAGCAGCTGCACGGCAGCATGACCAAAACCAAACATTGAAATCACGGCATAACGCGCAAACTTCCGTCCGGGACGCGGCACCAGCCCAGCCCAGCCCAGCCCAGCCCAGCCCAGCCCAGCCCAGCCCAGCCCAGCCCAGCCTATTCATTTTCAGATAAAATGCAGCGCTGAGCATCGATCAAATATTCAAAATTTAAATATAATAACCAAATACTTAAATATAAAATTTCAACATAATTATTATGAGGCTTTATGAAAACAGAATTTGCCATTTACGCTAAAAAACCGCTGATTTCATGGCCAACAAGTTTAATGCTTATTTTACTGGGCATTGTGATGATCATTGTTATACCTTTTTTCAAATGGTTTAGAGATCAGGCTCAACCGCTTAACCTCAGCATAGTGATTGAATACCTGCAATACACCCTGAAAAATTTCCCGATTTACGAGCTGCAAGCTGATCATACTCAGCTGATACTGATCTACATCGTATCTGTAATTGTCATTGATTACTTAAAAACGCAGATTAAACTAGTCATTACGCCTGATAAAATTTATTACCGCTTGTGGAAAATGCCTCTCAGCACATTCATTCAGCGGCAGGAGGTAGAATACTGTCAATTTGCCATTCTTGGTATAACCCGCCCAAAATGGATCTCATGGATGCAGCGTCCCATTTTTCAGACTGCCAACAAAGCGAATCCACAGCTTTTATTCTTCCCCCTTAAAAATGTTCAATCTCAATTGCACCTTGCATGCTTAAGTGAACATGAAAAAGGGCAGCTGATTCAAATACTCAAACAATATTATAATTTTCAGGATGATATTGCGGCGCTGACGCTTTCGCAAGAAGATCTGCAAAATTTAATTCTTCAAACCAAGATCAGCCCGCGGATCGCCTACCTGCTTATCGGCAGCGTTCCTATTGGTATTTTGGGCTTATATTTAAACGCGCAAGCCCAGTTCTTTTATATTTCCAATTATCCGGTTTTGCTGTGTTTGGCCATTATTTTTCTGCTGATTTTCATTCCAAGCGTATTATGGATACAAAAAGATATTCCCAAAATAGCGTTTACAGGAAGCATGCTGTCCAGTACATTTTTAACGCTGAGCCTGAGCTTTTTTCTGATGCCGGTATTGCATAGTTATTATGCTTTGCATTTTGGCACTCATAAAATGACCGGTGCGCAATTGCTCTCAATGGATGCAGACGGCCAAAAATGGCGCTTATTAGACAATCAGCAAACTTTTTATATTTTACCCAAAACACCCTTTTACAACCCGAACCTTAAAACCCATGAAATTTATGAATTTCCCATTTATTATCATTGGCATAACTATCATTTCCAGCATAGCGAGCTTGCCCTGGTTCAGCTCAAAACCAAAACAAAGCCCGGGTAATATCCGCCCGCCCGGCATAAGAATTTTAAGCAAAAAAGACCGCTAAAAGCGGTCTTTTTTGCATTCTAGTATTTACTTTGTACGGCATTAAAATACTTTCTGCCAGCTGAGCCAGATTTGGTGATCATCACGCTGTGAGATCTGCATCGGTTTATCCCCCAGCGCAAATCCGGCATCTGCCTGTAAAGTGCCCAGCAGATCATTGCTCCATGCGATGCCTGCCCCAGCAGAACGCAGCGAAATAGTATTTTTTTCAGTGAGGCTGTCCCATACAGAAGCATTCAGCTTCAGTTTAGCTGCATCAAAAAAAAGTTTGCCGTTAAGCTTATTGCTGGCGCTTGACCACAAATCCTGACGCAGTTCAATCGATGCAGTCAGTCCTTCTGATCCTGAAATTGCGCTGTTTTTATAGCCTCGCATAAAACTTGGACCGCCGACATAAAATGCTTCTGAACTGTCTAAATTATCCGGGCTATAGAAACCTGTAGCCGAAAGATAGAGCTGACTGCTGCTGCCTAATTTTTGCAGGCGTGATGCGTTCATTTGAGCTGATAAAAAATTGCCGTCAGTTTTCCGCGTTAATGCATCAATTGCTTTTGTATCTGCAGATTGAAGATCAAGTTTGCCAAAATTCAGCGCTGTATAGAGCGTATTGATGCCGGCTCCGAAAAGGCTGTCGGTACTGCTGTGATTTAAATTCAGCTGCAGCGCATCGACACGGCGGTGATTTTCATACTGCGCTGAGCGGATATCATCTTCAATCTGCTTACGGCTCAGTGCCAGCCCAAAGGCGGTTTGACTGCGCATGCTTTGCTGGAGCCAAAGCGAAGCCTCTTCCGCTGAACCCTCATAGCCTAAATTTTTAAGCTCCTCACGCAATTCATATTTCAAATATGAATAGCTGGCGCCCAACTGTGTGCCATAGCCATTAATAAATGCGCTGTATCCTGCTTTGCCGTAATTCACACCTTTGCCGCTGCTGAGCACATCCAGCGACAGCTGGTCACCCAATCCTGCAATGCTGTTGATACGCACACCTGCTGAAGCTCGAGCTTCCCCTGTATATTTACTTCCAGCATTATCTGCGCCTGCATAAGCCTGAATTTTTTGCGCCGGCGTCAGCAGGAGACTTAATTCTGTTTCACCTAGAGCGCTGCCCGGTGTTAAGGCCGCTTCACTTTTTACACCATGCAGCTGATTAAATCTGACTGAAAGCGTATCTAAACTGCTGTCGCGCAAAATCTGCCGCGACTGTAAAGGCGTTTCAATTTGCCTAATTAGCCAAGGCAGCGTATTGGTCTGATTGCTGACCTTTACGCCATTCACGGCCGTTTCTATAATCTGAATCTGCACCTCGCCATTGTTAAGATTTTGCACAGGCAAAAATGCATAACTGAAGCTGTAGCCATGAGATGCATAATAGTCACTTATTCGGTCAGCCGCCTGCTGAAGACCTGCTAAGTTTTGCGTTTTGCCTTCAAGATCCGCAATTTCTTTTTTCAGTATGGATTCAGTAAACTGCGTATTCCCGCTTATATTAAATTGCTTTACAAATATAGTCTGACTGCCTTGAATTGTGCCATTTGGCTGGACCGGAACAGGTAAAGGCTTTGATTCAGGCTCCTTCATCTGCGGCTGCATCTGCTGCTGCAGCAGCTGTCCAGCATTTGGAATCGTTTCTGCAAAACACATGGTTACTGCTGCCTGCAGCATCAAGAATAGTGCAGATTTTTTTAAACTTCTGCTCATCAGATCTTTATTCACTTTTACATTCCCCCATATACGGCGTTTTTTCAACGATGCCGCATCTATTTTTATTCAGCTTATTCTGCTTTATTAGCGCATATTGCCAATAATCGAGCTTCGGCTGTCCTGCAGTTTCTTAACAAAATTTGTCATTTGCTCAAAAGCTTCATTGCGCTTATTTGACAGACTCTGCAAGCGCAGCATATCCATCTGCTGACTATTGGATAACGAATCTATTTGGGATTTTGTATTGTTTATAGAAGCGGATAATACGCTTTTACTGATTTTATTATCCGCAATGAGGGCAGTGACTGAAACACCAGCCTTAGCCGCGGCTTCCAGCCACTTCTTATACTCTGGACTATTTACAATATTTGGCCCTAGCATCAGATGAGTTTCATCCTTCTTAAATAACGCCAATAAGCCGTTGCTTGCTGCCAATACATCATTGAGCTTAGCAATTTGATCATTTGTTGCCTGCACAGCATTAATCTGAGCCGCAAGCTGGTTTTCAAGTAATTCTGCTCTTCGCGATTGCACCTCTAAAAGCGCGGTTTCAATATCAAGCCCCTGAAGATTAATACCAGCATAGCTGCTGCCAGTAAGGCTGATACTATTGCCAATTGCGCCGATACCTGCTGCAGAACTGCTTCCCCCTGCAAAACTGCCTCCTCCTGCAGCAGGGAGTTTAATATTGCCCTGCGCTGTAAATTTCAGGTCTCCTAAGCTGTAGTTGGAAGCATCCGGCCCAGTCAGTACAGCATCATAAAGATGTACTGTTTTTTGATTTCCTGGCTTATTGTCTTCAAACCGGCCTTTGGCATTCAGCACCAATTGATCCCCGCCAATCTTCCCGCCCAATACTGCATTTTGCGTATTGATAGAGGCATAGAAAGTGCCATCATCTGAAGTTGTAATTTTATCCGCCACAATCACGCCTGAAATGCTCGAAATGATTCTGCTGTATATGTCAGCCTGTAAATTTAATGACGGATTGATCAGCTCATAATTTGAAGCGTCTTTGCCAGCCAGCTGCAGGCTCAGCCATACATTTTTATTTTCACCAGCATTTTTATCTTCAAATTGCCCCTGCGCATTAATATGCAGGTCATCCAAGCCCACTTTGCCTTTCAGCACACTCATCCCTGTATTAATATCGGCATAAGCTATTCCGTCATAGGTTTTGCTTTGTGCAGATAAGCCCTGAACCTCTGTAATCAAGGCTTTGGAGATATTCGCCGTCCCTTCAAAGCCTGCCAGCGCTGTATCTTTCAGCTTGTAGTTCAGCGCATCTTTGCCTATGAGCACCAGACTGTCGAGCGAAACCTTTTTGCCAGTTCCTGCATTTTTATCTTCGAAAGCGCCATTGACCAAAATACCCAGATCATCACCGCTGATTTGCCCATCGAAGCTGAGGCCGCGGGTATCAAACCCTGCTTTGACCGTACCGTCATAGACTTTATCCGCTGCCTTCAGGCCGCTGATGCTACTGATTTCCGCCTGCTGTATATTCGCTGTTAAAAACAGATTTTGAGCATAGAGCTGATAATTTTTCGCATCCGCCCCAATAAGCGCAAGATCAGAAAGAATAACTTGCCTGTCTGCGCCTGCATCTTTAACGGCAAAGGCGCTGCTGCCGATATTCAGAGAAACTGAATCTCCAAAAACCACCCCATTTAAAACGGCGCTGTTCTGGCCGATTACTGCATTTACTGTGCCATCATAGACTTTGTCCTGCGCTTGAAGTCCTGAAATGCCTTGAATAACCGCCTTCTCAATCACGCCATTCAGCCAGGGCGCATTTGCCGACAGCTGATAATTGGCTGCATCGGCGCCATGAATCTGCAGGCCTTCCAGCTTGGCAATTTTAGCACCTGCATCTTTGCTGCCAAAACTTGCTCCCTCAGCATAAAGAATCACATTATCGCCTTGGATCATGTCTGCTGACATTGCATATTGACTGTAGAGCGGCGCAGACAGTTTTCCATCATAGGTTTTGATAATCGTCCCAAAGCCGCTGTTATCTGAAATAACTTTCTGCGTGATATTCGCAGAAGCTGTGTACGGTGTATTTTTCAGCTGATAATTTTGAGCATCGGCCCCAGTCAGCACCAGATCTGAAATATAAACTGTTTTATTCTGTCCCGCATTCTTATCTGAAAATATGGCTTTTCCTCCGCTCAAGGCAACAAAATCGGAAGCAATTTTGCCATTCAGCTGCGCACGCCAGAGTTCAGCCTCTGCAGCATCTGTACCGTCATACACTTTGTCTTTTGCCAGCAGCTGGCTTACCGTCAAATCCGCTTTTTCAATATCCGCCGACAACACTGACGAATGTCCTTCCAGCTTATAATTCGACGCATCTGCACCAGTTAAATTCAGGCTGCCGATATAGACGGTTTTACCCTCTCCTGCATTTTTATCTGCAAAGCTTGCAGTACCGGATGCACTCAGTTCATCGCCTTGAACTTTGCCAGAAAGAACAGCACTGGATGCATCCAGCAGCGCATTGACCGTGCCGTCATAAGTTTTATTCAATGCTTTTAAACCGCTGTCTATGCGGATTTCAGCCTGATGGATGTCTGCTGCTGCGGTTAAGCCGTTTTGCAGCAGCGTGCTTGACAGCGCATAGTTGCCTGCATCCGCACCGCTCAGCTGCAAATTGCTGACTTGCGCGGACTTTGCCGAACCGGCATTTTTGTCGATAAAGCTTGCACTGCCGGTTAGAGAAATGCTGTCATTTTCAACCTTTCCGAAGAGCATTGCATCTGCAGCATTCAGTGATGCATTCACTGTGCCGTCATAGGTTTTGCTCAAGACTTCTATCCCGCTGATACTATCGATGACTTTTTGAAAAATAAACGCTGACGACGTCAGATTAGATGCAAGCTCATAATTCTGCGCATCAGCGCCATTCAAGGTGACATTGTACAAGCTCACCGTTTTGCTGCTGCCTGCATTTTTGTCGGAGAACTGCGCACTTCCAATTGAAACTGAGACCTGATCTGCCCCAAACAGCCCTGCCGCAACAGCATTTGCATTCACTTGTGCAGTCAGCAGCCCATCGTAGATTTTATCTGCAACCGCATTGCTGATCTGATAGATCTGCGCTTTGCTTAACGTGATATCGCCTTGAGAAAAGATCAAATCGTAGCCGTTTTGTACTGAATACAGCCCAGCCAGCTGAGAATGGCCTAATCCCGCATTTTTAATGCCTCCGGTATAAACAGCAGATCCGAGAATTTTTGAAGCATCTGCCCAATCATCCAACACCGTATAGCTGCTGCTGTTTTGCATCTGGCCATTATATGCGCCACTGTAGTCATCCGCTTTTACTGTCAGAGGTGTTAAAAATGCTTTGAGCAAAGGTGCAGTCTGCCCTTCATAAATCCGCCAAGCGCCATTCATTCCAGCCCTGTCTGCAACAGACCAGCCCAAAACTGAATAGGCCGCGCTATTTTTTTCCTGTCCAGCCATAAATGCAGCAATTGCACCTGAGCTGTCCCAAACCTGCTGTGAACCATCAGCATTCAACGCATAAGCTTCTTTGATAACGGTACTGTACACTTCACCAGCAAGCGCCCCTGACATATTATCCGCCTGCACATTGACATCTGCATAAGCGCGTTCAATGCTGCTGAAATAGGATGAGCCAACCAAGCCGCCGGCATAGTTCTGCGCTGCAACTTTGCCAGTAACGAAACTGTTGCTGATATGAGTACTCGATATGCTGCCGGCCAAACCGCCAATATTGTCATCTCCTGAGACATTAACATTCATCAAACCGATATTGCGGATATCCGCATCTAGCGTCTTGCCAAACATCCCCCAGTTACTGCCTTGACCCTGGCCGCGCTGCACAGCATGAACAGTCAAATTTTCAATGATATGACCTAAACCGTCAAAACGGCCAGTGAATGAGCGGTTGCCACTGTTTGGGCCAGTACCTTCAATCAGCGTACCGACAGGCGAAAAATTGGCAAGCGCAGCCGCATCAATATTGCTGCCTAAAGCATAATTGCCGCTGAGATCATCCTGCATGTTCTGCACAGCATGGATATCCGTCAAAACATGAAAAGCCTTAAAATTCTGTACATCAGAACCGCGCTGAATGCTGAAATTCAAGCCCTGCTGCAAATGCACCGGCGCTTGAATATAATAATCTGCATAGATAGGCTTCATCATCTGTTCATCAGCATCAAAGATCTCACTAATGCTGCCGTCAGCACTTTGCTGACCGTATTTCAAATGCAGCTGACCGCCTGCACCTTTGCCGGCATCAATGACATGATTGATGTAAATATCATTATAAGCATCCAGTGTCAGCGCTTTTCCGCTGTCCCATGCAACAGCGTCTTCAATGATAATATCGCCTTTTCCGGACGTATCCGTATTTACCGCGCCGGATGCTGAAGCCTGCGTCAGGCCCGTTTGCACAATCACATCCGTCGTCTTTAACGCAGCGCTTAATGCAGCGCCGGTTATATGGCCATTCTGCCCGACTTTAAAATCCACAGGATCAATCAGCCACTGTCCCTGTTTTGCGCCATGTTCCGCCTCTGTGCTGACTTTAGCCGCATCAGAAACATGAACCGCCGCAGCCGAAGTTTCGATAAACCCGCCATTCTGACCATTTTTGCCTTCAGCAGCCAATGTTCCAGAAATATTGCTTTGCCCATTCGACATATCGCCTAATAGCACAATTTCGCCCTTCGCATTTGTCTCAAGACGGTTAGCTTGGATATAGCCGCTATGGTTGACAACCGCTCGGCCCAGCTGCTTTTCTGCAGCAGCCGTTAAATGCACAGTTCCATTATCTGCAATAATGGCGCCGCCATTGTCGACCAGCGCCTGCAACGCGCCCTGATCAATGTCATAGCTGGCTAGTTTTCCATTTTGCAGCGTAATGCGCACTTTTTCCGCTGCGGTCAGTTCCACACGGCCATTTGGTGCAGTAATTTCACCGGTATTTTTAACGGCTGAAGCAATCAGCGCAACCGTGCCTCCATGCGCAGCAGTGATTTTCCCATGGTTTTCAACAGACGCTGCTTTGCCATCGCCGGAAAAACTGAATTTTCCCTGAAACAAATCCTGATCTTGCAAATCTAAAGTAGAAGCTACAATCCCTCCGGCATTGACCTGCGCTGTTTTGGAAAATAGCACGCCATTTGGATTAATCAAAAAGACTTGGCCATTGGCATTCAGCCTGCCCATGATTTGGCTGCCATTACTGTCCAACACCCTGTTCACTGCAATAGAGGAATTATTTGGCTGAACAAAGTTAACCTCTGCCTGACTGCCGATATTGAATGTATTCCAGCTTGCTGATAAATTCTGACTTTGCTGCAGTACATTCAGCGTGTTGCCAGACTGTTTAAATTCTGCGCTGCCTGCAATCACCTGCTGGCCTGTTGGCAATGCAATATCACTGATCGCTGCGGATACACTGAAAGACAATAATGAAAGTGCCGGCAATACCAGCAAGCTGAGATAATTTGAATAGATTTTAGACGATGCCTTATTTTTTTTAACGGCAGCACACGATGCGCCTGCTGCATTTTTTGCAAGTTCAGATACTGCCTGCCAGCAAGATTTATTCTTATTCCAAATGATTCTATATATTTTGTTCATTTTTCACCCAATAGCAAAGCTAAATGAAGCTATTAGAACATTAAACAAAAAACAGTCATATCACTTAAATTTGGGATATTTTTCCATTCATCCTAAAATTAGGCCCAAAAAAAAGACCGCTAAAAGCGGTCTTTTTTTATCATCTAAGATGATTAAGCAGCCAATGCGCCTTTAGCTTTTTCAGCTAAAGCTGCAAATGCAACTGAATCATGCATAGCGATGTCAGCAAGTACGCGACGGTCGATGATCACTTGAGCTTTTTTCAAGCCATCGATCATACGGCTGTACGACAAACCGTTTTGACGAGCACCAGCATTGATACGCGCAATCCATAGAGCACGGAATTGACGTTTCTTTTGACGGCGGTCACGGTAAGCGTATTGACCCGCTTTGATTACTGCTTGAAACGCAACACGATAAACACGTGAACGCGCGCCGTAGTAACCTTTAGCACGAGCTAGAATTTTTTTATGACGGCGATGAGCCTGTACACCACGTTTTACACGAGCCATTTAAAATCTCCTTAGATGTATGGGCACATAGCACGAACTGAAGCAACGTCACTTACGTGAACCATTACACAGCCGCGTAATTGACGAATACGCTTAGCAGATTTTTTGGTCAAAATGTGGCGCTTGAACGCTTGTTTGCGTTTGAAACCGTTTGCAGTCGCTTTAAAGCGTTTAGCTGCACCACGGCGAGTTTTCATCTTAGGCATAACAACCTCTTTTGAACACCTGTTCGGCACGTTCGCACCATTGCGATTACGCCCTGCAGGTAAGGGAGCGAGTATTCTAAAGCATCTTTGTTCAAAACAAAAGCACCATCGAAAATTAAAATCTACCTCTGAGGAGCTTAGTTTTATTTTCTATAAGCTTTACATGATGAAATATCAACCAAGCATAAACTGCGACTTATAATTTTCGCATCTTCTCTCCAGTTGCCTGTTATGACACCTGCACATGATGCATTCGCAGCCTTACGCTATCGTGATTTCTCAATTATCACCCTCAACCAATTTAGCTTGACCTTAGCCATTTTAATTCAAGAAATTATTGTGGCTTATTCCCTCTATCAAATTACCAAAGACCCACTCACCTTGGGCCTAATTGGTTTAGCAGAAGCGATTCCATTTATCAGCCTTTCCTTGTGGGGCGGTTATTTTGCTGACCGCTTTAATAAGCAATTAATTATGAAGATTTGCTTATTTTTTGCCATCCCCATGCCGCTCATTTTATGGTGGTTGTTTCACTTATATGGACAAGCAACGATTGGCGTACAAACGCTGTCATGGGGTATTTATGCCGTCATTTTTGGCCTAGGCACCATTCGTGGTTTTTATAATCCCTCTGCTACGTCATTAAAACCATTTTTAATTCCACGTGAACTGTACGCCAATGGTGCAACATGGACCACGATTGGTTGGCAAAGTGGCGTTATTTTAGGGCCAATGTTAGGCGGTTTTATGTTGGCCTTCTGGGGACGTGAAAACAGCTTACTTAGCGTTGCAGGCCTATTAGTACTGTGTTTTGTGCTGATTAACTTACTGCAAAAGCGTCAGTTTCCAAAAATTGAAACTGACAAACTTTGGAATAGCTTAGGCGATGGATTTCGCTTTATCTGGAAAACCAAAATTGTGCTATGGGCCATTTCACTGGATCTAGTCTCAGTGCTGTTTGGTGGTGTGATTGCACTTTTGCCCATCTTTGCAGAAGATATTTTAAAAGTTGGTCCAGAAGGCCTTGGCTATCTGCGCGCAGCACCTTCAATCGGTGCATTAATAACGATGATTGCACTCACCAAGTTTCCACCCACACAAAATGCATGGCGCAATATGTTATTAGCAGTTGCGGGCTTTGGCTTCTTCACCTTGTTATTTGCCTATTCAAACGTATTGTGGCTGTCTTTATTTGCACTCGCTATGACAGGCGCTTGCGATAGTATTTCAGTTGTCATTCGCCAAACCATTTTACAAATCTATCCGCCAGAAAATATGCGTGGTCGTGTCGCCGCTGTAAACGGTATGTTTGTCTCTTCAAGCAATGAGTTAGGCGCTTTTGAATCAGGTTTAGCCGCAAAATACATGGGGACAATTATGGCAACTGTGTTTGGCGGCTGTATGACCCTCGCTGTTGTTGTGATCAGTTGGTCAAAAACCAAAGATTTATTTGGACTAGACATCACCAAGGGTACAGAAAAATAGCGAAAACAGTGGATTTAGACTTGCCAGTATTTCTAATTCAGGAAATACTGCGCTTCAATATTGACCAATCATCACATTGCGTGATTAAAGCCTTTAACTTATGAAAAAAATTCTGTGCTTATCTACTTTAATGTGCCTCCCACTGACGGCTTACAGTGCAGCTACGAAACAAGTCCATCAGCTTCCTGCACAAACGATTGACGTTTCACCGACATCGCACTTAACCACCCGCTTACAATGGTCTAAGTTTCCAGAGCCGAATTACAGCATTGAAGATTTAAAAAACGAAAATCGTGCAGCAATCATTCGTGTAGTGGCCAATACCAAAGGCGATGTAACCAATGCCACGGTTGAAGAAAGCACAGGGCTTAAAGCTCTCGATCAGATTTTAATTCAAGCCGTTGAAGATGCTCAGGTCAAACCTCATCTAAAAAATGGTCGTGCCGTATCACAAATAGGTTATCAAGCCTTTAACCTCAAGCTCAGCAACAAAGAAACTGTGTGTGACTACCAGTTCGATTCAAAAGTTTGGCTCGCTCAAAGCGAAGCAAAAAAAACTGCTTTTCAATATGTAGCGCAACCAAAGCTGAGTCTTAACTCAAGTCAGCTCAATGGTCATAACCGCCAAGTTAAATTTAGCTTTGCCACAGACAAGCACGGCAACGTTAAAAAAGTAAAAATTAAACAAGGTTCTGGTATTTATGCACTGGATCAAAATATTGTACAAGCCGTATCAGACAGTAAAATTAGCGTAAAACGCAATGCGCGTACATTATGGATGTATAAGCAATCCCACTTTAAGGACCAAATTGAATTTAAGCTCAATGCTTGCAAATAATGTCCACACTAAGGCTCATCTCATTTGATGGGCCTTTTTTTATGCCGACTTCAATCATGCACAACGTTAAAATACATTAATAAAAATCAAATAAACGCAAAGATAACGCCCAATTTTTGCCACGCTTACCAGCACTAAAAACCGCCAAAAATTTTCTTTTAATAGACCAGCAATTAAGGTAATTGGATCGCCAATGATTGGTGTCCAACTGAGCAACAATGACCAATAGCCATATTTTTGATAGAAGTCCTGAGCCTGTTGCATTTTCTGGGCAGATACAGGAAACCATTTTTTATTTTTAAATTGTTCTATCTTTAGGCCCAAATACCAATTAACACAGGAACCTAAAATATTACCCACGCTTGCTATGGCAATGAGCCACCCAACTGCATAACTGTGCTGTATCAACAAGCCTAACAAAACCGCCTCAGACTGCAAAGGCAACAGTGTGGCTGCCCCAAAGGCGCAAAGGAATAACAAAAACAAACTCATGCTGTGCTATTCCTCTGTCTGGTTGTTATTACAAACCTAATCGCTGTTTGGTCTTACGGTATTCCCAAATCGACCACAAAACCATAACGCCAATAATGAAAGCGCGCGACCAACCATAACGTGTAGTTAGCGGTTGAATCACTTCTTTTAATCTGACTTGATCATGTGTTTGCAATGCATTAGCGACCGTTTGAATATGCACAGCCTCGGCAATAAACAAGACTAAAGACAGCACAATAGCTGCAATAATGGCAAAATAAACCCGCGAATTGGCTTCCACAATGCGTGTCAGATTTAAGAAAAATTCTTTCATGTATTCATCCAATAAAAAACCACCGCAGAAGTGGTGGTTTTATGATTTTCAAACATCTTAGCATAACTGCTTAAAACAATGCCTTGTTATTGCCATCAGACTTTTATAGCCAATGCTTTCTGCACCGCAGGGCGCGCCGTTAAGCGCTCGACATACTCTTTCACTTGTGGATAATCTTCTAACTGAATCCCCTGCCACTCATGACGCAAAATCCAAGGCAGTATCGCCATATCTGCAATCGAGTAGCCGCCAGCTACATATTTTTGCCCAATTAATTGATGATTTAAAACTTTGTATAAGCGCTTAGTTTCATTCACATAACGCTCAGTTGCATACGGAATACGCTCCGGCGCAAAACGACTAAAATGGTGATTTTGACCCAACATTGGACCAAAGCCACCCATTTGCCACATCAGCCACTGCTCAACTTCAACACGCTCAAATTCATCTTCAGGATAATACAGTCCAGTTTTACGGCCAAGGTACTGTAAAATAGCACCCGACTCAAATACGGAGATGGCTTCACCACGTGGCCCGTTTTGATCCACAATCGCTGGTATTTTGTTGTTTGGCGAGATTTTTAAAAAATCAGGCTGAAATTGATCATCCTCTAAAATATTAATTGGGAAAATTTGATATTCCAAGCCCATTTCTTCTAATGCAATGGTGATTTTATGGCCATTGGGCGTCCCCCAATAATACAGATCAATCATATACTTATCCTGTCAATGTTCTGATTTTTAATATCAACTGTCTTGATTTATGTGCTGTTTATAGCATGCATTACGCTTTTAAACCTTAACTTAAACTGAAACTCAGCATAAAAATATAGCGAAAAAGATAACAAATTAAGCAATGTTTTTCTCAAAATCCGATTATTCGCCAAATACATCTATTTCAATTTTTTATACTGCCCTTAACCCTGATTATGTAGATACCATTAAGCATGCTTAAAGTGTAGCTTTCATGTCTTTTATTTAGATCAGCACTTCAATCCTATTATTTCAATAAAAAAAGCCCTGCAATTGCAGGGCTTTTTTTCAAAATGTAGATTACTTACGTTTTTTAGGACCAAGTAACATACCCATTTGACGACCTTCCATTTTTGGGGTCTGCTCAACAACACCCACATCAACCACGTCTGCTTCAATTTTTTGTAATTGAGCCAAACCAAGTTGTTGGTGTGCCATTTCACGACCACGGAAACGCAACGTAATTTTTACTTTGTTGCCTTCCTCAAGGAACTTGATGATTGCACGTAGTTTTACGTTGTAATCACCAACATCAGTACCTGGGCGTAACTTGATTTCTTTCACCTGTACTTGATGTTGTTTTTTCTTTGCTTCTTTCTGCTTTTGCTTAAGATCAAACAAATGCTTGTTAAAGTCCATGATTTTGCAGACTGGTGGCTCAGCATTTGCAACGATCTCAACAAGGTCAAGATCAGCAGCTTCTGCTGCGCGCAAAGCTTCATTTAGAGATACAATCCCTTTTTGCTCGCCATTTTCGTCTACAAGACGGACTTCTTTTGCACGAATTTCATCATTCAACGCAGGACGGTTTGATTTACTACCCTGTTGATTACGGTCAGGCTGTTTAATCGCTTTTACTCCACAATGTACCGGCCACGTTCGGCTACGGCTGCTTTCACTAAGTCAACGAAAGCATCGATTGACATAGTGCCCAAATTTGTTCCAGAGCGGGTACGTACGTTTACTGTACCTTCTTCTACTTCACGGTCCCCAAGTACCAGTAAGTAAGGAATACGCTCTAATGTACGTTCACGAATCTTAAAGCCGATTTTCTCATTTCTCAAGTCAGAAATGGCACGAATACCGTTTTCTTTAAGTTTCTCGACGACTGACCCACATGCTTCTGCTTGTGAATCTGTAATGTTCATTACACATGCTTGGATTGGTGACAACCAAGGTGGCATGAAACCAGCATAGTGTTCAATAAGTATACCAATAAAACGTTCGAAACTGCCAAGAATTGCACGGTGCAACATTACAGGCTGATCACGATCGTTGTCTTCGGTTACATAAGAAGCGTCTAAACGTTCTGGCAAGTTGAAGTCACATTGAATTGTACCGCACTGCCATACACGGCCTAAGCAGTCTTTTAATGAGAATTCAATTTTCGGACCGTAGAATGCACCTTCACCTGGTTGAAGTTCCCACTCTAAGCCAGCAGCATCTAAAGCATCTGCCAAAGATTTTTCTGCCATGTCCCAAAGTTTGTCATCACCCACACGTTTTTCTGGACGTGTAGACAATTTCATTTGCACTTCTTCGAAGCCAAAATCTTTATAAACATCTAAAGTCAGTTTAATAAAGTCTGCAACCTCAGTACCAATTTGTTCTTTAGTACAGAAAATATGCGCATCATCTTGGGTAAAGCCACGTACACGCATAATGCCGTGCAATGAGCCCGATGGTTCGTTACGGTGACATGAACCAAACTCAGCCAAACGAACAGGAAGATCACGGTAAGATTTTAAACCTTGGTTAAATACTTGCACGTGACATGGGCAGTTCATCGGTTTTACAGCATAGTTACGATTCTCTGAATGCGTCGTAAACATGTTGTCTGCATAGTTTGCAGCATGGCCTGATTTTTCCCAAAGCGTGAAATCCACCACTTGTGGTGTACGAATTTCTTCGTAGCCATTGGCTTGTTGAACTTTACGCATGTACTGCTCAAGTACTTGGTAAATAGTCCAACCGTTCGGATGCCAGAACACCATGCCCGGTGCTTCTTCTTGCATGTGGAACAAATCAAGTGCTTTACCAATTTTACGGTGATCGCGTTTTTCAGCTTCTTCAATACGTTTGATATATGCAGCAAGCTGTTTTTTGTCTGCCCACGCTGTACCGTAAATACGTTGTAGTTGTTCGTTTTTCGCATCACCACGCCAGTAAGCGCCTGACATTTTAGTCAGTTTGAATGCTTTTAAGAATTTAGTATTCGGTACGTGCGGACCACGGCACATATCCAAATAGTCTTGATGGTAGTACAAGCCCATTTCTGTTTCGTCAGGCATGTCTTCAATCAGACGTAATTTATAATCTTCGCCACGTGCAGTGAATTCTTTAATCACTTCATCACGCGGTGTCATTTTTTTAATAACGTCATAATCTTGATCGATGAGCTTTTTCATGCGCTCTTCGATGGCAGCCATATCTTCTGGTGTGAATGGTTTTTCACTGAAGATGTCGTAATAGAAGCCATCTTCGATGACTGGACCAATTACCATTTTTGCTTGTGGGAACAATTGCTTAACTGCATGACCTACAAGGTGAGCGCAAGAGTGACGAATGATATGAACACCATCTTCGTCTTTAGGCGTGATAATTTGCAAGCTTGCGTCTGCTGTAATTAAGTCAGATGCGTCAACCAATTGACCGTTTACACGACCAGCAACTGTATTTTTTGCAAGACCAGGACCGATGCTTTGAGCAACTTCCATCACAGATACGGCGTGATCAAATTCTTTTTGATCGCCATTTGGCAAAGTGATAATTGGCATAAAAAATCCTTAAGGAGTGATGCCCCGTACAATAGAGCATATCACCGCGAGATTATGATCGAGGGAAACCCTCAAAAGATAAAAACGGTGGATAAATAAAATTCGATCTAAATTTTACACGTCTTGGCCCGTTTAATAAACCGTTAATGCTGATTTATCCACAGATGTCTATATTTCCTAAAACATGTGTTCTTACAATTAGCCACTCTATAATCAAATCATTCCATATTAAGCTTAGCTTGAAAATCCAATTTTGATGGTCTTGGACATCACTTAGAGTTTTCAAAAATAATTTATCTGATTAGCAAAATTATTCACTGAATAAAATTAGGCAGGTATGATGCAAGCACATTCTTTAATTTCTTGGACAGAACTTTCCACATTAAAGCCCGCTTATGCTTTAGCGGCGAATGTCGATTTAATCGTTCTTCGCTTACCCGAAGATGACCCAGAAAATGTGGTCGTCATGTACGGTCATTGCCAGCACCGTGGTGCATTGATGGCGGATGCACATATTCAAGGTGATAAAATTGTCTGTGGCCTACATGGCTCGCACTATATTTATAAAACAGGAATTAACCCTCGTTACCTCAATAAAAACCTACAAAAGTTTAAAGCATGGGTAGAGAACGATCAGGTTTTTTGTTGATTTAGAGGAAATTACAGCTTGGGAAAAACGCAATCCGCAACAATATAAACGCGATCAATACCAAGGTTTATATGCAGATTCTGCACCTGCACCAGAAGAGCCACACAATAAATTTATTTTAGAGCTTGCGCGTAATGGCCTAAAAAACTTTGGGCATCATGGCCCGACGGCTGCGATGGGAGTCCCTTTTGATAAGCTGCCCAAATGGGAAGATATTCAACTGGTGACTGCACAGCTGTGGAAAGTGCCTCTACTTGATGATGCACCCGTTGCAACAAAAGTGGTGATTGGTCCAAATGCCAAAAAGCCCTTGGTTTTAGATATTCCACTCTTTGTGTCTGATATGAGTTTTGGCGCCTTATCACAAGAAGCAAAAACAGCACTTGCAATGGGCGCTGAGCTGGCAGGTACAGGGATTTGCTCGGGCGAAGGCGGTATGCTCGCCGATGAGCAAGCTGCCAACTCGCGCTATTTTTATGAACTAGCCTCAGGTCGTTTTGGCTATGACATTGAAAAAGTTAAAAAATGCCAAGCTTTTCATTTTAAAGGCGGGCAAGCCGCCAAAACGGGCACAGGTACATTTACCTGGTCATAAAGTAGTAGGTAAAATTGCCGAAGTGCGTAATCTACCTGAAGGCGAAGCCGCAATTTCTCCAGCGACCTTCCCTGACTGGACGGGGCTGTCTCAATATAAAGACTTTGCAAATTATATCCGCGAAGAAACTGGTGGCATTCCAATTGGCTTTAAGCTGTCTGCTCAGCATATTGAAAAAGACATCGATGCAGCCATCGCGGTTGGTGTCGATTACATTATTTTAGATGGCCGTGGTGGGGGTACAGGTGCAGCACCCACGCTGTTCCGTGACAATATCTCCGTTCCGACCATTCCAGCACTGGCAGGTGCACGTCGACACCTAGATCGCTTGGGTCGCCGAGATATCAGCTTAGTGATTACAGGTGGTTTACGTGTGCCTGCCGACTTTATTAAAGCTTTGGCTTTAGGTGCAGATGCAATTGCAGTGTCTAACTCTGCGATGCAAGCCATTGGCTGTTTGGGTATGCGCGCATGTCAATCCAATGATTGCTCAGTCGGTATTGCCACACAGCAAGATCATTTACGTGCACGACTTGAAATTGAAAAATCTGCACAGCAATTGGCAAATTTCTTTCATGCATCTATTGAACTCATGCAAGTCATGGCGCGGGCATGTGGCCATCATCATCTAAATCAATTTTGTAAAGATGACCTCACTACATGGAAAAAAGAAATGTCTGAACTGACTGGCATTCATTATGGCGGGTTTCAGAATTAAAAACATCGCGATGAACATGCTGTAAAAGCAATACTTAAAATGCCAAAACAGATGGTGCACACTTAGTCTCTAAATGTGCACCACGTGGCATGTAGTTGCCTATTACGAATTACACACAGTGCCGCAAACTGCGCGATGATCGCCTCACTTTGACTGGGGCGAATAAACACATAATCATCGACCTGTATTTGGCAGCCTGAAGGTAGTTGCAACATTTCCTGATTGCTACTTCGACCATATAAACTATGTGGTTTTGCACCCAATGGGTACTCACATTTCCCCCGCCAATATCCGCCGTAAATAAATACCGCCTGTTGTTTGCGAAATACGCGTGACAAGAATGATAGTTCAGGTAATTGCACGTGAGGAATCACTTTTAAAACTGGTGCTGCAATCCACAGCGCAGGACGAAATGCCTTTAATGAACTTAACTCAAAATCCAGCGGTTTGACTAAAGCAGATCCCACCGCCAAATCATTACAAACCGTAGCTTGCTGATGTAAGCCAAAGCTGGCACTGCCTGCACCATTCAAGCACACGTCCTTTAATTCAGCTTCAGAAAAATACTGGCGTAGGCATTGTATAAAAAACTGATACCGTTGCTGTGTACGTTGAAAAATAGCTTCTGGCTTAAACCAAGGCTGAGGCAACTTGCTCACATGCGCATCGTAGCCCATTAAGCCGCTGAGCTTCAAATACGGCGCATTCGCCTGAATCAATGCCAATGCCTGTGCAAAGTTGGTTTCGTCTGCAAAGCCACCTCGGTGCAAGCCTATATCAATTTCCAAACTTACCCTAAGTTGAATCTGTCTTGACTGCGCAAACTGCAAATATTGGTTTAAGCGCTCAACTGAGTCGATGAGCCATTGTATATTTTGCGATTCAAAAAGCTGTTGATCCGATCTTTGTAAAGCTTGGATCGGCATAGGCTTGCCCAATAAAATATCACCCTGCGGAAATAGAGTTTGAATCTGTTTTAAATGTGGAAAATGGAACAGCATAAAGCGTTGGCTCGGCAATCGCTGGCTAATGTATTGCAACAACTCAGGACTTGCCAAAGACTTAACAACAATGCGCATCTGACATTGAGCATTCAATTGAGCTTGTAATGCAGCAAGGTTAGCATCTAAACGATCGAGATCTAACAGCAACTGTGCTTGCCCCGTTCCTGCTTGTATCAACTCACGATTCAGTGCTTCAAAGTACGCAACAGACATATCAATCACTACGTCCCCAAAATAAATGTTCCAGATGCGAATTGATCCACTTTTTCTCAGGATCTAACTGTTGCCGCAAATGCATAAAATCATCCCATTTCGGATACAAGGTACTTAACACATCTCCTCCTAGCGTGTGCAATTTCCCCCAATGTGGTCGTCCACCATATTTTTGAAAGATTGGCTCTGCCAATTTAAAAATACTGACATAATCTTGCCGATAGTACTGATGTATCGAAATTGAAATCGAGTCCTGCTGATAAAATGGGCTCAGCCAAATGTCATCGGCTTTGACATAACGAAATTCAATTGGAAAAAACATCGGGACTTTGTGCTTTTTTAAACAGTACATTAGCTCTTCTAAGCAAGCGAGTCCTTCTTTAACTGGCAACTGATATTCCATTTCGTTAAAGCGTGTTTCACGTACAGCGGGAAAGATCCGACTGGACCAATCAATTGCGGTACTCGGTCGTACCAATAGACTCACCAATTTCTGCAATGCTGGATTTAAAACAGGACATGACTTGGTGAGTTCAGAACAGATTCGTAAAAATACATCTTCATCTAAAATTTGTTCTGTTTTTGGTTGTACGGGTTCATTGGTTTCGTCTAAAGTTTTTAAAATGACATTCGGCGAATGAATAAATGCCCAAAACTCGATATGCCGATGTTGTGATTTCCATTGCTCAATATGTTGGAGCACTTCTGTAAATGGGCAACTGCGGATCTGCTCTTTGAGCTTATACATGGGACGATTTTGTAATTTAATTTTAGTCATGAGCCCCAAGCTTCCAAAAGCAACGCGACCTGCTTGATATATCTCACGATGGTGCAATGTATCACACCAAATTAAATCGCCATCTGCCGTAATCAACTCAAAGCCTTCTACATAGGCAGATAGACATTGCAAATCGATCCCCGTGCCATGCGTTCCTGTCGCAATTGCACCCGCCAATGTCTTTTGATCTATATCCCCCTGATTCATGAGCGCCTGATTATAGGCAGCCAGTTTTTCACCTAAATCATATAAATGCGTACCTGCCTGCACCACACTTTGGCAATGCTGATCATCATGTGAGACCACACCTTTAAAGTAATCTAGGCTCAAAAGTACGTCATTGGTTTGGGCCAAGCCACTAAATGAATGCCCTGCACCGATCACTCGAATTTTGGGGTGTGTACGTATCACATTTTGTAATACCTCTAAGCTGTTCGGACGCAGTACTTTTGGATAGGCTTGTTGCGAACCTGACCAGTTCGACCAAAACTCGGATTGCATATTTATCATTGTTATATCCTCAGTCTGTGCGCTAAGCACAATGCTGAATTGCTCTTCTTATTTTTTTAAAGTGTGCAATGCAATATTGACCCTTCCTATATGTATATGGCTCAATTTATAAACAAAAGTCAATCTACTTTAAGTTCTTGCTTAGCTATAAAAACGAAAAAGGCACAGCTATGCTGTTATTGAACGCTACCTTGTTGAATATGCTTCATTAAAAATCTCACACACAGGTATGCTCTTTCTCATGCTTCAGGACCCCAAAAGCTGTCTAAATCACCTCATCTATCTATACCCAAAAAAAGATCAATGCACTCGACTTTAAGCATACAATAGAGTAAATACTCGACTAAAGAATAAATGCAACAATCCACAATTCTGAATATTGTGTAAGCAGGAAATTAGAATAAATAAATTTGGAGTTTTGACATGGTCAGTCCTTATGATGAATTGCCTCGTACACCGGCAAACTTCGTTGCATTATCACCTTTGCGCTATTTAGAACGGGCTGCATATATTTATCCAGACCAAGATGCGATTATTCATGGTGATCGTCATATCAGCTGGCGTCAAACGTATCAGCGCTGTCGTCAGTTTGCCCACCAATTACAGCAATTGGGCATTCAAAAAAATGACACTGTGTCGGTTTTACTTCCAAATATTCCAGCGATGATCGAAGCACACTTTGCAGTGCCTATGGCAGGTGCGGTTTTAAATACCCTTAATACCCGCTTAGATGCAAAGACCATTGCTTTCATGCTTGAACATGCTGAAACCAAAGTTCTTTTGGTTGATCCTGAATTTACCAGCGTAGCACAAGAGGCCTTAGCCCTGATCAATAAAGAGATCTACCTTATTGATGTCGCTGATGTTGAATATGAAGGCACCAGCCAACGCATTGGTCAAATTGAATATGAAGACTGGATTGCACAAGGCAATAGCAATTTCGAATGGGACCTCCCTGGCGATGAATGGGATGCGATTAGTCTGAGTTATACCTCAGGCACCACAGGCAATCCAAAAGGCGTGGTTTATCATCACCGTGGTGCTTATATTAACGCGGCCAGCAATATCATTGCCTGTGGTATGAAGCCACGTGCGACTTACCTTTGGACGCTACCACTGTTCCATTGTAATGGCTGGTGCTTTGGCTGGACCATGGCAGCCAATGGCGGAACCAATATCTGTTTACGTAAAGTTGATCCTGAGCTAATTTTCAAATTAATCGCTGAACATAAAGTGGATTATTTCTGCGGTGCGCCAATCGTACTTTCAATGTTGATCAATACCCCAGAAGAGAAAAAGACTTCATTCGATCATCGTGTAGAAGTGATGGTGGCTGGTGCAGCACCTCCAGCAGCCATTATTGAAGGCATGCGTGGTATTGGCATCAATGTGACTCATGTTTATGGCCTTACAGAAACCTATGGTCCTTCTGCACTGTGTGCTTCACAAGCAGGCTGGTCAGAACTTTCAATTCAAGAACAAGCACAGCTACACTCGCGTCAAGGCGTGCCGTATCCACTTCAGGATGGCATGAAAGTGCTTGATCCAGAAACGATGCTCCCTGTAAAAAATGATGGCCAGACCATGGGTGAAATCATGTTCCGTGGCAACATTGTGATGAAAGGCTATTTGAAAAACCCCGAAGCTACAGCAGAAGCTTTTGCTGGTGGCTGGTTCCATACTGGTGATTTGGCAGTCTGCCAACCCGATGGCTATGCAAAAATTACCGATCGCTCTAAAGATGTGATTATTTCAGGTGGAGAAAATATTTCATCGCTTGAAGTTGAAGAAGTCCTGTACCAGCACCCAGCAGTACTCACTGCGGCTGTCGTTGCGAAACCAGATCCACGTTGGCAAGAAGTCCCTTGTGCCTTCATTGAGCTCAAGGTCGGCAAAGAAGCCACTCCTGAGGAAATTATTGAATTCTGTAAGCAACACCTTGCACGCTTTAAAGTCCCTAAAGATGTGGTGATTACAGAAATTCCAAAAACCTCGACAGGTAAGTTACAAAAATTTGTCCTTCGTGACTGGGCAAAAGAACGTGCCACAGGTGAGTTCAGCTAAGCATTCAGTTAAAACAGAAAAACGACCGCTATGGGTCGTTTTTCTTTATGCACAGATAGAATCAATAGACATACTACTCATAGATTCAAAAAAAACAGCTCTTATGAGCCGTTTTTAATTACAACATTAATTGTCTGAAATTAATGCAACTTGCTGTACATAGTTGAATAATTTGAGTCTAGACGCTGCAATTTCTTCTTCCGTTGCATTCTTTGCGATATCACGATGAACACGTAAAGCATGCTGACGTAGAGTATGGCGCTCTGTCGCATTATAAGTTTTAGAAAAGTCATTAATGACTGGATCACCATCTTTAATAATGCGATCAACCCAACGATTCAACTGCGCAGTTTTTTTCAAACCTTGCTTCGGTGTTAAATACGATAAAATGACACTTTCATCTTCATTACGCATTAACTTGCCAATACGCGAGCATTGACGGCGACGCGCTTCATGCGATGAAATTGCTTGAATATCAAGAAGCGCTTCAATCAAGCGCTCATCCACTGGAAGATTTTTGATTTGTTTAGGACTCAGCTCTGCAAGCTGTTCACCCAAAGCGGCCATACGCTGTACAGCCTTCTTTTGTTCGGTTTTGCTTGCACGTCCTTCTAGAGATTCAAAATCATCTTCAGTAAAACGAGTTGGTCGACGTGCCACGATTAATCTGCCTCATAAAATTTTGCTGCGAATAATGCTTGAATATCAGACAAAGCTTTTTCTTCATCTGCACCATCAATCACTAAGCGCAAAGTTGTGCCTTTACCAGCACCGAGCATGAGCAAAGACATAATGTTTTTTGCGTCTACTAATTTATCACCTTTACCAATCTGAATCGATGAGCGAAATTTAGTGGTGACTTCAATGAGTTTTCCAGACGCACGCGCATGTAAACCTAGTTTGTTTATTACGTCAACAGTTGTGTCTATCATGACCAGTGCTTCATTTCTCTATGTAAGACCTGAACAGACCATTTTGCCTCAAGGGCTCTCTTGAGTCTATCCACAATATAAACCGAACGATGTTGTCCACCCGTACAACCGATAGAAACCGTCATATAATGGCGGTGTCCTTCTGCAAAAGCAGGCAACCACTTTTCTAAAAATTGATAAATATCAGTAAACATTTCATTGGTTTGTGCACTGCTTTCTAAGAATTTTTGTACAGGTACATCTAAACCAGAAAATTTTCTTAACTCTAAATCCCAATGCGGGTTAGGTAAATGCCGAACATCAAACACATAGTCCGCATCTAAAGGGATGCCATGTTTAAAACCAAAAGACTGTAAAATAACAATTAATTGGTCAGCTTGCCCTAATTTAGATAAAAGCACATGCTTTAAATCATGTACGCTTTTATCTGTGGTGTCGATATGTACTGTCGCACGAAATTGAATCGGCAACAACAAATCTTTTTCTTGTTGAATACATTCATTCAAACTATTAAAACGGCTGGATAATGGATGAGGACGACGCGATGCACTAAAGCGTGCTATCAGTTCCTGATCACGCGTAGTCAAATAAATCACATCCACGGCACCATGCTTTTGCAATAATGAAAAAACATGGTCAAACTCTTGCATATCTTGGCGTGTACTTCGAACATCCACCCCTAAGGCCAGTTGCTCGAGATTATTTTCCTGATCTAATTTTTCAACAATTTCAGGCAACAGCGCGAGAGGCAAATTATCAATACAGTAATACCCCAAATCTTCCAGCACCTGCAAAGCAGATGACTTTCCTGATCCTGACTGGCCTGTAACGATTAAAATTCGTTTCATCGCGCGTGCTGTCCTTTCATGCAAATTAAGATGCAGTAAACTTAACCTGTAAATTATCAATTAAGCGTGTTTTGCCAATTTTGGCTGCTACAAACAAGACGACGTCTTGATTAAAGCTATCGACTTTTTGAAGTTCTGGGCTACGTGCTTCCACATAATCCACCACAAAACCAGCATCCGTTAATGTTGCTCGAATTGTATTTAAAGCATCTGACAACGCAGTGCCTGACGTGAGTTGTTGTGCTGCCGTTTGTAAGCTTTGGTAAATAACTGGAGCAATTTCACGGTGCTCAGGGCTTAAGTAACCATTACGTGAGCTGAGTGCCAAACCATCTGCAGCGCGTGTAATCGGCACACCAATCACTTCTAAAGGAATATTTAAATCACGCACAAACTGACGAATCACAGCCAGTTGTTGATAGTCTTTTTGACCAAAAAATGCAAAATTGGGTTGCACCATGTTAAAGAGTTTGGTCACAACTACTGCAACACCATCAAAATGACCTGGGCGCTGTGCACCACATAAATCATCTGTAATGTTATTCACTGAAATATTGGTTAGACGCGGTTGATTGCCATACATTTGCTCTACAGTTGGCGCAAAAACGATGTCACAACCCACATCAGCTAAAAGTTGCTGATCGCGTTCTAAAGTACGTGGATAATTATCAAAATCTTCATTTGGCCCAAACTGAATTGGGTTGACAAAGATACTCACCACCACCACATCACAGAGTTTACGCGCTTCACGTACAAGGTTTAAATGCCCTTCGTGCAAATTACCCATAGTTGGAACAAAGCCAATAATTTTACGTGCTGCTTTTGCAGGACTCAGCGATGCAGTCAAGCCTTGAATCGTGGTTTCAGTTTTCATCTTTTATAACTCAATTTGGAAAGTTTGTTCTTTTGCAGGGAAAGATCCATCGAGCACTGCGGCATGGTAAGCCTTAAATGCATCTAAAATAGCCGTCTCACCTGACTGTTCTTTCATAAAGTTACGTACAAATTTCGCAACATGGCTAAATGTAAGCCCGAGCATATCTTGCTGTACCAACACTTGGCCATCCGTATCTGCCCCAGCACCAATACCAATCACAGGTGTTTGCGGGAACAATTCACTAATTTCTTTACCGACTTGTGCTGGAACGCATTCCAACAACAAAATCGCAGCGCCTGCATCAACCACAGCTTTACAGTCTGCAATAAGCTGATCTGCTGTTTCACGTGTACGGGCTTGGACTTTATAGCCACCAAATACGTGTACAGATTGAGGTGTTAAACCTAAATGCACACATACAGGAATCCCGTTACGTGTCAGCGTTGCCACAGTTTCTGCTAACCATGCCCCACCCTCAAGTTTCACCATGTGCGCACCGGCTTGCATAATGGTTTTTGAGTTTTCTAAGGCATCATTTAAAGTTGCATAACTCATAAATGGCAGATCAGTTAAAATAAAGGCATGTTGATTACCACGGCGCACTGTTGCAGTGTGGTATGCCATATCTTCAACAGTTACAGGCAAAGTCGAATCATGACCTTGAATGGTCATTCCGAGTGAATCACCTACTAAGATTGTATCAATTTCAGCAACTTCCATTGCTTTTGCCATACTTGCATCATAACAAGTTAAGCAAGAAAACTTTCGGCCTTCCGCTTTAAATTTTTTTAAGTGGCTTAGACTGATCATCTAGAATTTCCTCTTATGGCCATATTTTCAGCCAATAAAAATTTAAATTTTTGCCCAATTTCCTGCATCTAAGACAGTCAGACTGACTTGATCCAGAATGGGTAAAGTATTTAATTGTTGTCCATTTAACTGTAGATTTTCATCTAAATCGAGTAATGGAATCAGCACAAAATCACGTTCCATCACGCCTACATGAGGCACAATTAAACGCGGATGTTGAATATTTTGTTGGCCATAAATCAACAAATCTAGGTCAAGTGTACGCTCGCCCCAACGGCGTAGACGTACGCGACCAGACTCTTGTTCAAAGCGCTGTAATTCATCAAGTAATGCCAATGGTTCTAAATCGGTTTGCAATTGCACTACAGCATTTAAATAATTCGGTTGATCCTGCGGACCCATGGGCGGACTTTGGTACAGTTTAGAGACTTTAACCGTACCTAGTGTCGACAATTTATGCACAGCTTCGGTCAAAATTTGCAGAGAATCCCCCAAATTACTGCCTAAGCCAATATAGGTAATCACGCTCATTGCGTTGGTCCAAAAATCACCGTGCTCAAATCTCGTTTTACACGCTTACGTTTTAGAATTGGGTGATCTGCCGTAATTTGATCATTCCCCCCATTCACCGCCTGTGCTTTAAAGTCAGCTTGTTGCTTGGCTTTACGCGCACGACGACTACGAGGTTCTGGCTCATTCACCAAAGGTTCAATCTCAGCTTGTTGAACTTGATGTAATGGCTTAATGTCTTCTTGAGTAGCACCTTTACGGCGCCCTTTCGCACGTTGGCGATTGTAGTCCGCAATCGCACGTTCTTTTTCATCTGTGCTAAGTGTTTGGTAAGTATCCCACCACACACCCATGCCTTGAGTCGTTTGATCACCCGATTTTTCACGTAGCAATAAAAAGTCAAAACCCGCACGGAAACGTGCATGTCCAGACAATGCTTCAATTTGCTGCGGTTTTGGATTAAGCAAACGCGTCTGCATCTCCCAAACTTCACGAATAAAAGTTTCTGCAAAACGTGGAATAACAGTACGTGTCGCTTGACGTTTAAGCACATCTAAACCAGCCTGAGCACGAGCTTCAGCAACAACTACGCCTTTTTTCGCATAAAACTCACAACGCTCAAGGAAAGGCTTCCACAGCAACACTGCATAGAAAAATGCAGGATTGATGGTCTTACCAATTGAGATACGCTGGTCTGTGTTTTTGGCTGCGCGCTCGATAAATGGCGTGATATTTGGCTGGATATCCGCAAATAACTGATGCCAGATCTCGAATTCTATCAGCATTGGCATGACACGGTTTAAGTGTCCCATCGTGAAGAGTTTCTGGGACTCATCGTATAAACGATGTGGAGACACATCACGGAGTAATTGCGCAGTTTCAGGTGTAAAGACATCCAAAATGCTTTGATCGATAGAGAAGTTTAATTTCGCTGCAAAACGCAATGTGCGTAACATACGCACAGGATCTTCTTCAAAACGAAGCATTGGATCGCCCAATAAACTTAACTTTTTCGCTTTGATGTCTTCATAGGCATTACAAAAATCGAGCACGATACCTTTGCGTGGCTGGTAATACATGGCATTAATTGAAAAATCACGTCGTGCAAAATCTTGCTCAATGGTTCCCCAGTTATTGTCACGTAAAATCATGCCTGCAGCAGAAGTTACTGCTTTTTTCGGAGGTGCACGAAAAGTAGCAACTTCAATGAGTTCACGACCTGAATAGACATGTGCCAACTCAAAGCGACGTCCGATAATCCGACAACGTCGTCCGAAGACTTCTTTAACTTGTGATGGTGTGGCATTCGTCACCGCATCAAAATCCTTAGGATTCAGACCCAGCATTAAATCACGTACACCACCGCCGACGATATAAGCTTCATAGCCTGCCTTAGTTAAGGCATCAATCACATCTAATATGGAAGAAGGTAATTGTGCGGTAGATAAACCGCATTTGGACGCGCGCAAAGTTTGCAAAAGACGCTGTCTCCTACGTCTGGACGTAAAAATTTTAAGATGCCGTAATCATATCTCTAACACAATCAAAGGGCAATTTGATTCTATCAATCCAACCGTATTGCCTAGATTGGAATTTTCTACAATTGTAATATTTACAAACTTAAGCGCGCTCTATTTTTGGCATACAAAGCAGGCCCTATACCTTTGACTTGTTGGATTTCTTCAATGCTTTTGAACTTCCCGTTTTGGCTCCGATACGCAATGATTGCCTCAGCTTTTTTCTGACCAATACCGTGTAATTGTTGTAACTGCTCACTATTCGCAGTGTTTAAACTCACTTTGGCGCCTGAAGTATTCGCATGTAACGTAGGTTTAGCCAAATAATGCTGTGCCGTAGCATCTGGGGTTTTCAAGCGCTGATCATGTGCCTGTTGCGTCGCTTTCCACTGCGTGTAGTCTGCAGTTTCAGCTTTAGCCCAAGACATGCTCAGTGTCATCAAAATCATTAACCAAAGAAGAAGCTGTGCTTTATTCAATCCGCCCTGTTTCATGCTGTGCCTGCTGTTTTAAGTGTTGTTTTGCCTGTTCCCACAGCTGATCCATTTCAGCCAGTGACAGGTCTTCTATATTGTTATTGTGTAATGCAACCTGTGATTCTATATATGCAAAGCGTGAGCGAAATTTTTGAATCGTGCCCAACAATGCAATCTCACTAGAGATGCCTAGTTTACGACCAACATTCACCAGTGAAAATAAGCAATCGCCAAATTCATCTATAATTTCATCGGAATTTTGCGAAGCCAAAGCCTCTTGAAATTCTGCCAATTCTTCTTCGACCTTGCCATACGCCTCTTGCACATCTGGAAAATCGAACCCTATTTTGGCAACTTTTTTTTGGATCTCTTCTGCTTGATTCAATGCAGGGCCAGGTTTAATTGCATCTAAGCGGGATGCACTTTTTCCAGCACGTTCCTCTGCTTTAATTTTTTGCCAAAGCTTGGCAACATCGTCCGCATTGAGCTGGCTAAATTGCTCGGCTTGAAACACATGCGGATGACGACGAATTAATTTTTCTGAAATCGCATTCACGACATCATCAAAGGTGAAAGCCCCCATTTCACTATACATTTGCGATTGAAACACCACCTGTAAGAGCAAATCACCAAGTTCATTTTTGATCTCATCAATATGACCTTCACGAATTGCCGCTTCAACTTCGTATGCTTCTTCAATGGCATATTGAGTGAGGCTTTGTGGCGTTTGTTGTTGATCCCAAGGGCACTTCATCCGTAGCTCTTGCATAATATTCAATAAACGTTCCACATTTCACCTCAGTGTTTTTCATGTTGCTCAAGATTTCCTCATTTTATTTTGTTATGCTCAAAATCGCATAGGGAAAATAAGGAGAATCATAAAAGTGCAAAGTATATTTATTAGTGGGGCAGCACAAGGCATTGGTGCAGCAACCGCACAATTATTTTATCAACAGGGCTATAAAGTCGGTATTTACGACATTAACGTCGTACAAGCTCAACAACTGGCTCAGCAACTTGGCCCCCATGCCAAAGCAGGCTTACTCGATGTCAGCAATGCTCAACACTGGGAAAATGCGCTCGCAGAATTTAGCACTTGGGCAGGTGAGCTCAATATCTTGGTCAATAATGCAGGAATTCTCTACTCTGGCCCCTTTGAAGAGACTGAACTCAGTACTCACCTTAAAACCGTCGACATTAATATTAAGGGCGTTTTGACGGGTTGCTATTTAGCATTGCCCTATTTACGCCAAGCATCTTTTGCACGTGTGATTAATCTATCTTCTGCTTCTGCCATTTATGGTCAACCCGATTTAGTCAGCTATGCCGCATCTAAATTTGCAGTCCGAGGCCTGACCGAGGGTCTAGATATTGAATGGCAAAAATACGGGATTCGCGTGTTCGATATTATGCCTTTATTTGTACAAACCAATATGGTGAAAAACATGAATGCAGGGAGTATTCACAATATGGGGGTACACTTAAGTGCTACAGATGTTGCACGGCAAATACTACACACAGTCCAATTAAAAGATACGCCTTTTACCGTCACGCATCATACAGTTGGCCTAAAGGCCAAAGTCCTCATGACACTCTCCAATGTAAGCCCACAGTTTGTTAATCGAATGAGCAATCTTTGGATTAGCAAAAAATAGTTAAGCAATCCACTGCACAGCATCTTGCACGTGATTCAGACTTCATTTAAACAAACTAAAGGTGCGAATGAACTGCAATCACGGGCAGGCGAAAACCCTGACAAGAACGTTCTGTACGCCAAGCCACACTAAGCATAGCTTTTCCAATCACATAACATTGATAAGCAAACACCCCAAGTTCAGGATGACTACATATTCCACTGTTTTGTGTAGCATGAGCTTGTGTGTTCAGCTCATGTAAATTCAGGCGAATGCCGAGCCCTGATGCCTTTAATACAGCCTCTTTAATGGTCCAAACCTTAAACCAATATTCCGTATCCTCTGCTAAATCGCGCCAATGTTGTATTTCTTCGGGATGAAATGCGTGTTGAGCCAAAGCAGCAAAGCGCACAACACGATCAAGGTCTTCCACATCAACCCCCAAATCTGCCACACGATGGCTCGTGGCTAAGGCATAATGTTTTTGACTGTGACTATGATTAAAATAAAATTTCGGATGTTCAAGCAAATAAGGTTTGCCATATTCAGTCCGTGCAAAATCTGTATTTTGAATAGGTTGCTCAAGCACTGCTGATAAATAACGATTGCGCATTTCGGCTGTCATTACTTTGCGATGTTGTACTTGTTGCTGACGGTTCAGCTGTAAATCTGCTAATTGTACAATCTGCTGTAGATCAATCCGAATCTGCGCCATCAAGCTGACCTCAATTTCATGTGTGTAAACCAATTTAACTCACCAATCTCTAGTCTAGCCCAAAGCGCAAAAAGCCTGCAATTGCAGGCTTTTTGAGATCAACGAATTAACGTTTAAATTTCTTTTCAGCTTTCTTAAACTTCTGAACATAACGGCGTTTACGTGCCAAAGTACGTTCATCCACTTGAGATTTACGACCTTCAAATGGGTTTTCAGAGGTTTTAAATTCGATCTTCACTGGCGTACCTTCAAGCTTGTACACTTTACGGAACACGTTTTCTAAGTAACGACGGTAATCCGCAGGTGTTTTATCCACTTTGTTACCATGGATCACAATCGTTGGTGGGTTTTGACCGCCAATATGCGCATAACGCATTTTGATTGCACGACCTTGCACTTTCGGTGGATGGTGCGCATCTGTCGCATCATTCAAAATTTGGGTGATTTTTGCTGGTGAAACCTTCAAACGTGATGAATCATACGCACGGTGAATTGAAGGATAAAGATCGCCAACACCTGTACCATGCAAAGCAGAAATCAAATGAATTTTTGCCCATGGAATAAAGTCAAAACGACGCTCAACATCAAGTTTACATTGCTTACGATCATATTCAGACATATTGTCCCATTTATTAATCGCAATCACCATCGCACGACCCGCTTCAATGGCATAGCCAATCAAGTGTAAGTCTTGCTCAACAATCCCTTCACGCGCATCGACCACTACCACAATCACGTTGGCATCTTTCATCGCTTGTAAAGTTTTAACAATTGAGAACTTCTCAATCATTTCATCCACTTTACCTTTACGACGTACACCAGCAGTATCGATTAATGTGTATTTACGGCCATCACGTTCAAAAGGAATATAAATCGAGTCACGCGTTGTACCTGGTTGGTCAAATGCAACAACACGATCTTCACCCAATAAACGGTTTACTAGCGTAGATTTACCCACGTTTGGACGACCAATGATCGCAAGGCGTAAGCCTGTATCTTTGTCATGTTCTGCAGCATCTTCATCTTCAGGTACGTCTGTAAGGACTTCCTCAAGCATTTGTTGTACGCCACGGCCATGGCTGGCTGCAACCTGCAAAGGCTCACCCATACCTAACTTGTAAAATTCAACAAGTGCGGCTTCAGCATGTACACCATCAACTTTGTTAGCAACAAGATAAACTTTTTTACCTAATGTACGTAGCTCACGAGCAATCTGTTCATCAGATGCCAACAGTCCCGCACGAGCATCGACCACAAAAATGATCATATCTGCTTCGTTGATTGCAGTTTTTGACTGCTCAGCCATGTATGAGTCAATACCACCTTCATTTTCGCCAATACCACCAGTATCAACAACAATGAATGATTTATTTTGATACGTTGCATCACCATATTTACGGTCACGTGTAAGACCTGCAAAATCGGCAACAAGTGCATCACGGCTCTTAGTAATCTGGTTAAACAACGTTGATTTTCCGACGTTCGGACGACCAATGAGCGCAATTACGGGTTTCATAGATTAACCTTTATTCAAGATCAGCCAGCTAGGTCTGGTCTGAACATCAGAAAGTTTGGGAAGAATAAGAATTGGATTTAGGCCCAAAAATAAATAAAAACACGGGGTATTGAATAACAATCACCCCGCGTTCAAAAATACGGTTGGCTTATTTTAGCATAAGCCAACGAAAAATTAACGGTTCTGCCAAATGCTCATTGCACCCTTACGCGTCGCAACAAATAATTGATTGTCGATTACGCGTAAAGTACGGACATCACCGCTGGTTTTTGCACGGCCAATAATATTTCCTGTGCTCGGATCAATCAAGTGTAATACACCATCCAAATCACCCACCACAAGGTTTTGACCTAACATTACAGGGTTACTGAGTTTACGATTCAACAGCTGATCGTTTTCCCAAAGTTTATGACCTGTGGTAATTTCATAAGCCGTGATTTTGCCATCATTTTGCGCCACAAACACACCGTTACCTGAAACTTCTGGGCGCTGCGTACTGCTCGCATCTTCACTCCAAATCACTTGTTGGCTCACCATATCCATCACAGTCACTTGACCTTGATAGCTGGTTGTTACCAAAAATTGACCTGCAACTGTCGGCTCACCATCAATATCAACTAAACGCTGAATATCCGAACGGCCTTCCGTTACTGCCATACGACGTTGTAAACGCGGTGCGCCACTTAAAGCATCAATAGCATAAATATAAGCATTTGCTGAGGCAATCAATACATTTCGAGCATCCAGCGCGACAGGTGCTGCTTGGCCACGCAAACTAAACTGTACGTTTGGTAAGCTGTATGTCCACGCTTGTTTACCTGTATCAAGCTCATGCGCATAAACCGTACCATCGTTGGCTACGGTAATTACACGACCCGCATGAATCAACGACGGCGCAAGAATTGCACCAGACAATTGTGCTGTCCACTTTTGTTCGCCTGTCGCTTGATCCAAAGCAAACAATTGACCTTTCTGGTTACCCACAACAACAAGACCTTCGGCTGCTTCTACACCAGAACTCAAACCTTGTTTGCTGACATTTTTCTGCCAAAGACGTTGTTTACCTTGATAAGCCTCAACTTCGCCCTTTGGATTAATGACATACACTACACTGTTGTTTGAATCCAAACGTAAACGTAATGGGTCTGCTTCGCTGGTCGATGCAACACTGGTAGAAAATACAGAGCTCAGTGTTTGTGGATTGACTAATTTTGGTAAAGGATTTGGCTTTGGCTCTTCTACCTTTGGACCTTTACTTGCACATCCGGTTAGTGCAAGTGTTAAAACTGTCAATGCACACGCAAATTTGTATTTTCTATTCATTCAGCTTCTTCCACATGTGTATCTAATATCGGGCGTTCAATTTCTGGATCATCAACTAAAACGCCTACACTTTCGAGTTTAATTTGTAAAATTTGGCGTTCTTCTTTACGTTCTACCAACGCATCCCATGCACTTTGATATACTTTTTTAGCATTTTCAATATCATTTTTTGCAACATACACATCACCACGCGCTTCATCAGCTGTTGCTTTAAAGGCAGGATCAGTCACAGCTACTAAGGTTTTTAAGGCCTCATCATATTTCTTCTGTGCCAATTGTGCATAAGCCAAACGTAATTTCACGACTTGTACTAAGCCTTGATCATCTACTTTTGAGTTTTCAACTTTTTTCAATGCTTTTTCAGCACTTGCATAGTCTGACTTATCATAAGCCAATTTCGCCATCAGCAATTGTGCTTGAATTGCCTGAGCTGAGTCAGGTGCATCTTTTACAATTTTATCTGCAGATGTCGACAGTTGAGTAAATGCATCACCCTGTGCAGACTGCGCATCACCAATCAATTGTTGCACTCTGGCTGTTTCCACTTGGGACTCAGCCAGATTTTTCTTCTGCCAATATTCCCAACCGAAAAAGGCAATCAACGCAATTAAAATCCCGCTAATAATGGCAGAACCATACTTCTTAGAGAATGATTTCAAGTTATCAAGCTGTTCATCATCACTTAATGCGCTCATGTGATTCCCTTTTCCTTATCTGTTATGGCTTATTTTGAAGAAATTTGTTCGATAATAAATGGCACAATGGCTGAAACAGCAACTTCTGTTTGTGTCGCTGTTGCAAGCTCTTTCACCAATAATTGCTGAGCATCCCACTCTCGTTCACCCAGAATCACAGCGAAAATTGCACCCGATTGATCGGCTTTTTTCATTTGTGATTTCATTGAACCCTGTGAGCCTACTTTGAAGCGAATCGCCGATGTCGCAGCATCTAATTGGTCACGAATTTGCTCTGCAAGCACCAATGCTTTAGATTGATATGCAGGTTCAGAAACCAAAAATACTTCACAATCACGGACTGGTGTATTGTCTTCAACTTGTTCAAGAAGAAGCAATAAGCGCTCCATACCCATTGCAAAACCGACTGCTGGTACAGATTGATCTGGCTTGCCTTTCAACTGCCCAACTAGACCATCATAACGACCGCCTGCACACACTGTACCCTGTGAACCCAAATGCGTTGTAGTCCATTCAAATACAGTTTTGTTGTAGTAGTCTAAACCACGCACCAATTTTTGGTTAATCACAAAGCTTATACCAGCATCTGTTAAATACTGCTGTAACTGTGCAAAATGAGCCAAAGTTTCTTCACCCATAAAGTCATGAAGTTTTGGTGCATTTTCAAGAATGCTTTGTGTTTTTGCATCTTTAGAATCTAAAATACGAAGCGGATTGGTAGTCAAACGACGCTGTGAATCTTCATCTAAATCTGCTTTGTGTGCTTGAAGAAATTCAACTAAGGCTGCACGGTAGTTTGCACGTTCATCAGACTCACCCAAAGTGTTGAGTTCAAGTTGAACTTTATCTGCAACACCCATACGCTTCCAAAGACGCGCTGTCATAAGAATCAATTCAGCATCTTGATCTGGCGTTGAAACACCAAAAGTTTCTACACCAAATTGGTGGAATTGACGATAGCGACCTTTTTGTGGTTTTTCATAACGAAACATCGGGCCGACATACCACACTTTTGGCGTCGCACCACGCAAAAGGTTATGTTCTAGCATTGCACGCACACAACCTGCAGTCCCTTCAGGGCGCAAGGTTAAAGACTCAGGTGGCTGACCTTTGTCTAAAAAAGTGTACATTTCTTTTTCAACAATATCTGTTGCATCGCCAATTGAACGCTTAAACAAATTGGTTTGCTCAACGATAGGCAAACGAATTTGTTGATAACCGTATGCATCCATTAATGATGCTAAATGCTGTTCTAAACGTCTCCACGCAGGAGTTTGCGTTGGGAGAATATCGTTAAAACCTTTAATTGCTACAATTGAACTCATGACCTACTCAGAACTGGTGCGAATGATTTCTTTAGATTTCGCTTCTTCAAGCGCTAAAACACGTTGACGAACCATCGCTTCAATTTCGTCAACCAATTGATTGGTGTCGATTAAATGACTCTTTTCGCCATTACGATACACCAGTGAACGCGGACTTGCACCCACCACGCCAATATCAGCTTCTTTAGCTTCACCAGGGCCATTAACTTTACAGCCAATCACCGAGACATCCATTGGCGTACGTACATCTTCAAGGCGTTCTTCTAAAGCCTGCATCACAGAAATGACATTAAACTCCTGACGCGAACAACTCGGGCACGCAATAAAGTTAATGCCATTTGAACGCAAGCCCAGTGATTTTAAAATATCAAAACCAATTTTTACTTCTTCTTCAGGCTCGGCTGCCAATGAAATACGCATCGTGTCACCGATGCCTTCCATAAGTAAACCGCCCAATGCAATCGCTGACTTGACTGAACCTGTGCGGTAAATTCCCGCCTCAGTCACACCCAAATGAAGTGGATTATCAATTTGTTGTGATAACAAACGATAAGCATCCATAGTTAAAAATACATTCGATGCTTTGACCGACACTTTAAATTCATGAAAATTTAAGCGGTCTAAAATATCAATATGGCGCATTGCAGATTCAAGCAAAGCTTGGCCTGTAGGCTCACCATATTTTTTTTGAATATCTTTTTCGAGTGAACCTGCATTCACCCCAATACGCATAGAAATATCGTGATGACGTGCTGCGGCCACCACTTCACGGATTTTTGCTTCCGAGCCAATATTACCCGGATTAATACGGAGGCAATCTGCGCCAAAGTCGGCAACTGCCAGGGCAATTTTATAGTCAAAGTGAATATCGGCAACCAATGGCACATTCACTTGCTTACGAATTTCACCAAAAGCTGCTGCCGCTTCCATGCTCGGCACAGAAACACGCATGATATCTGCACCCGCATCTACACAGCGCTGAATTTGTGCAACTGTTGCATCTACATCACAGGTTTCAGTATTGGTCATGCTTTGAATACTGATTGGTGCGTCACCACCTACATACACCGAACCGACACGAATTTTACGAGTTGGGCGGCGCTTAATCGGATTTTCAATCATTGTTCGAATCTGCTCTGTTATGCCTTAACGAGATAAACGGAAGTCTGCTCGACCATTTACGGTATACGGCGACAATGAAATATTTTCATTATTGAGGCTTAGTGTCACGGCTTCTGCATCATCTAAACGAATTTGGAATGGTGATTCACCATGTAAAGTTAATGTCGTAGCTTGGCGACCCGTCGCCAGCACTTTACCCGTCGCATCAACAATATTCACTGAGGTTGGGCGACTAAAATTCAATTCTAATTGCTCGCCAGATACAGCCGATGAACCATCCATATTAATGACTTCTACGTCAGAAGTTTTAACTGGCGCACCTTCATTATCAGAAGATGTAGATGACATATTTTGTACAGCCATCACGATTGCCGCCAACACCACCAATACCACAATAGCCAACGCACCACGTTTCAACCACTTGCGATTACGATCGCGGTTAGAACCTGGCAATTTGCCCATAATTTTAATTGGAGAGTTATTTAAAGCATGATTTGGCAAGAGGCCCGTATCATTGGCATAAATTTCATCAAAACGCTGAATGATATTGGTCGCATCAACTTTTAAAAATTTTGCGTAGGTACGGTAATAACCTTTAATAAAGGTTGCTTCAGGTAATGACTTATAGTCATCCTGCTCCAATGCCATCAATGTCTTTACAGGAATGTTTAACTCCTGCGCAACTTCATCTAAATCACGTTTTTGCGTGACACGAATCTGGCGTAGGTACTCACCTGGACGCTGAACATTTCCTAACGCATTTGGGGCTGCGCTCGAGTTATTCGATTGCGGTGAATTAGGATTTACTTCCATACGGCCTCAGTACTGTACTGTAATTGCAAATAACGTTGGTATTCTGGACTTTCCGGGAATAAAGCACGTAGCTGGTTCACTAAAACCTGCTGACCAATGTTGTCTTTATTCGCACGCGCGGTACGAATACCAATCCAAAGCGCACGTGCACTTTGGTTGTTCTGACCTACTGTACGCACAAATTGTTCATACATTTGTGTCGCATCAGCAGTCTGCTGGTTCAAATAAAAAATTTCTGCCAACTCTAACATCGAAACATAAGAATCACGATTAGCTTGCAAGGCTTGCTTGAATGTTTTTTCAGCACTCGCAACATTACCTAATTTAAGGTAAATACGCCCTGCATTTTCCAGCGCTCTTGCACGCTGATCATACCCCAATGTAGAACCGGCGATATTCAACTGTTCAAGCGCATCATTATAGCGTTCAAGTTGATATAAATACGTACCATAGTTGTTACGTACTTGCGCATTTTTAGGCTCAGATGATATGGCGCGTTTAAAATAACCATCCGCTTTTTGAATATTGGCTTTACTTCCTTCTTGCTGTAAAAGCACACCCATCATCATATTTGCTTGTGCATCACGGCTATTTGCTTCTAAGGCTTGGTCAAGCTCACGTTTTGCCGAGTCGAGATCGCCATTCTTAATATATTCAGCAGCCATTTGAGTTCTTACTTTTGCTGCTTTTTCAGGGTCCTTTTTGACTACCCCGCCACTTGCACTATGAATACCCGTAGTTTGACACCCTACCATTGCACTCAACGCAATACATAGTGATGAAATTAAAGCAATTTTATAAGTCGACTTTCTCAATTGGCTGCCTCTTTGTTATCCTTGCGAGCGCAGAATCTCATTCTTTGCCGCAACTTTCTTTTTCCATTGCTCCGCACGACGAGTACGGTCCGCAACTTGCCCCACAAGTTGTCCACACGCAGCATCAATATCATCACCACGTGTCTGACGAATCGTACACACAAATCCAGCATCAGACAAAGTTTTTTGGAAAGAAATAATGCGGTTACGACTTGAGCGACCATACGGCGCATGCGGGAACGGGTTAAAAGGAATTAAATTAATTTTACTCGGCAGGTTTTTGAGTAATTTAATCATTTGTTGCGCATGCTCTGGATGGTCATTTACACCATCCAACATGACATATTCAATCGTCACATGTTTACGTGAACTTTCATTGCCATCTTTAGCAATATAACGCTGACATGCTGCAATCAATTGTTCTAGTGGATATTTTTTATTGATTGGCACCAATTCGTTACGAAGCTCATCGTTTGGTGCATGTAATGAAATCGCCAATGCGACATCAATATCTTTCACCATCTGATCGATTTTAGGCACAACACCCGAAGTTGATAAAGTCACGCGACGCTTTGACATGCCATAAGCAAAGTCATCCAACATGGTACGCATAGAATTCAGCACTGCATCGTAGTTAAGGAGTGGTTCGCCCATCCCCATCATTACGACGTTGGTCACCGAACGCTCACGCTCAAGAACAGGCACATCTTCCATATAAGAATAGTTTGCCATCCATAGCTGACCAATGATTTCAGCCTGATTTAAATCACGCTGGAAGCCTTGTTTACCTGTAGAACAGAATGAGCAATCTAGTGCACAGCCGACTTGTGAAGAAATACACAATGTACGGCGTAAACCACTACGGTGTTCAGCAGGAATGAGAACAGTTTCAACTAAAGAACCTGCACCCTCACCCACGCGGAATACCCACTTACGGGTACCATCTTTAGAATAGTTTTTATGCACCACTTCTGGCGCTTTAATTTCAGCAATTTTTTCTAGTTTTTCACGCAATTTGCCTGAAATATTGGTCATTTCAGCAAAATCAGTCACAAAAAATTGGTGCATCCACTTCATCACCTGCCCAGCACGGAACTTCTTCTCCCCCATATCTTCGAAGAATTTTTCCATTTGTGGACGTGACATGCCAAGTAGATTCACTTTTTCCACAGACTTTTGCTGCGTTGGAGCGGATGGAGATTGTTGCTGTGCATCAGAAACAGCTGATGTAGCGACTACTTCAGTACTCATGTGTAATTACCTAAACCATGTCTAAAGATGAAAGGAGAAGCTCAATAAGTGAGCAAAGGATTATTCAGGGAATAAAAAAACCAGATAAGTATAATAACACTTATCTGGTTTGAATACTTCGAATTAACGAGTACGTGGAGCAATCTCAGTTTGAGCGAAGAAGTAGTTAACTTCACGATCAGCAGATGCTACAGAGTCAGAACCGTGAGCAGCGTTTTCGTCGATGCTTACAGCGAAGTCAGCGCGGATTGTACCTGGAGCAGCTTCTTTAGGGTTAGTCGCGCCAAGGATTTCGCGGTGAGCAAGAACTGCGTTTTCGCCTTCAAGAACAGAAACAACAACTGGACCAGAAGTCATGAATGCAACTAGGTCAGCAAAGAAACCACGTTCTTTGTGCTCAGCGTAGAAGCCTTCAGCTTCAGCTTGAGTCAAGTGTTTCATTTTAGTTGCAACGATTTGAAGACCAGCTTTCTCGAAACGAGCAAAGATGTCACCGATGTTGTTTTTAGCAACTGCGTCTGGTTTAACGATAGATAAAGTACGTTCGATAGCCATGGTAGGCTCCTTAAGTCATAATGTTGACAGGAAAATTTGGCGCATTATACCGAATAATGCGCTGTTTTCTGCTTTTGAGATGTAAAAAAATTGCTTTTTTCGACGCAGTGTTAACTTGCTTCGTCTATCCAAGCCATTTGAATCGCTTCCAGTAAACCTTCAGTCGATTTTTCTGGGTTATCTGCAAAGTCTGGCAAAGCGCACACCCATGCATGTAAATCAGTAAAGCGAATCCATTGTGGATCCACATCTGGATGAGCTTCATAAAGCTCAATTGCGATATCAATCGTATCTGTCCAGCGTAAGCCCATGTGCGCCATCCTAACATCCAATAAACGATGCTGTACTTTAGCAAATTTCTAAATTGCTGCCTAAATTTTCAATCAATAAAGCCTCATTTTTTATTGTCATGGCAGATTTTAATGCCCCCACACCACAACATTGGCTTAAAGCATAATATGTAAAACGGGTGCACATAAAATAATGGCTATCGCCACCACAGCACCAATCAATGCCCCAATGACCACATCGCTAGGATAGTGCAGCCCTAAAACCATACGCGACAAAGCCACCAATACGGTAAAAGGCAACATCAAGATGAGTAAAATCGGCTGTACCCACCCCAATACAGTCGTCACCATCACCGCATGTAGGGTATGCCCTGAGGGAAAGCTAAAGTGGTCTAAAGGGCGCTCGCCCAATCGAATCACTTGATGCACTTGATAAGGCCTTGGCCGTACGGTTTTTTGTTTGAGCAACTTATATATACCAGTTCCCAGCAAACCACTCAGTGCAATGTACAGCAATTGAAATGCATACATCAGTCCTTGTAGCATCCACACAGCCATCAACATGAGATACCAAAAAACTCCATCGCCCAAGCGACTAATCATTTTAAAAAAGTACGCGATTCGCTCTGAGTGAGAAAACGTATTGAGATAAATACAGCCTTTTAAATCGAGATCAAGCATTCTTATTTTTGCATTTTTGAATTTCATGGCTCTCTCCTCAGGTGGTCAATAACCTTCCTGTTATCGCTTCATAAAGCAGGATTAGCTTGGTGCAATACTTCGCCTAGCAACACTATATAAAGCCTGCTCAAATTGTTGTACAGGATGCTTCCATCCAACATGTTGCACATCTGCTTGTGCTTGTATACCCATGGTTTTTAATACTTCTCGTGCAGGTAGCTTCTTAATCAATTCGCTAAATTGGGTAAGTTGCCCCAACCCCGCTAACCAGCCCGTATGCCCAATTTGCACATATTGCTGCGCACATGCATTGTCATAAGCCACGATGGGCAATCCGCTGGCCATCGCCTCTAACACTACATTACCAAAGGTTTCAACTTGACTTGGAAAGACAAAAACATCAGCACTGGCATATACTTCTGACAATGCAATACCACTCAAGCTTCCCATAAAAATAATACGATGCCCCTGTGCTAAACGTTGTAGCTTTTCGCGCTCAGGACCATCTCCCACAATAACCAAACACTGCGTTGCTGTTTGTTTGGTTTGCTGGGTAATAAAAGTCTCAATCAGTACATGCAATTCTTTTTCTGGCGATAAGCGCCCGACATAAAGCAATACTGTAGTCTGCTCATTGACTTGCCACTGCTGACGCAAACCAGTCGAAGCATATTTAGGGTGAAAAACATCGACATCTACGCCTCTTCCCACCACAACCTTGGGACAAGTCACGCCTAAGGATTGTAGCGACTTTGCCGTTCCCTGACTGGGTACACAGGTCAATTGCGTACTGTTATGAAACCAACAGAGATAACGTTGTATTGGCTTAAGCAAAAAGGCCAAATCAAAGAACCGACTAAAATCTTGAAATGCAGAATGAAAGCCACTTGAGATTGGAATTTTCTTATTTTTAGCCGCTTGCAATGCCGCCAAACCCAGTGGACCTTCTGTCACAATATGTACAACGTCAGGTTCAAAACTTTCAATACTACTGGAAACTTTTAAATATTGTGGCCAGCCAAACTTTAATCCCGGATAACGCGGGATGGACTGCGCCAACACCAAACACTCCTGATAAGGCTTAAAGCTCAAACATTTACTTTTTTGTTGTGGGCGTATTAATAAAATTTTATGGCCTAACGCTTGTAAACCTTTACACAATTGAAGCAATGACAGTGCCACACCATTAATTTCGGGTGGCCATGTTTCAGTTACAATGGCAATTTTCAAACGAGGTCTTACCAAATCATTCAGCTCACGTCTATCCGCTTTGAGATGATTTGAATTCTTATTTTTAAAATAAAAGCGTAGGTTTTCTGGAAATTGCTGTTGCTTGAGCAGGCTTGTCGCTGTTTGATCTGACATAGGCCACCTATTTATCTTTTTTGTTTTAGCCTACTGCCCTTTCTTTGCATTTTAATGTGGATTTAATGACACTTTTTTGACAATACATCAGCCTTTTATCCTCAGAGTTTTTTACGCACTGTAATGCGTGTACAACCTGGCGTCGATTCAACCTCAAGCGTCGCATTGATTTTAATCAATCTAGTACTCATGCTTCGTAAGCCAACACTCAAGCCCGATTCTTTCACTGCCGTGGTATCAAAGCCAACGCCATTATCCTGCACAAAAGCAATCAGCTCTTGATTATGAAAGCGCATGCTTACATCCACCCGATCTGCATAACTATGTTTCAGCGCATTCGTCAGACACTCCTCCAAAACCCGTTGTAGTGCAATACAATCTGCTGGAGTAATTGCACCTTGCCAATGATCTGGAAATTCCCAACAGACAATTACACCCAGTTCATCAAACAACTGATTAAAACGGTGACGTGTCGGCGCAACCCACAACGTTGGTGTTTCAGGAACAGAAGTATTTAGGCTTGATCCACTATCAATCACAAGTCTAAGGTCATCACGCAAATGCTTAAGTACAGATAAAAACTGATGGTTATTCAAATTTTCACGGGTATGTTCAATCGAGGCCATAGAACGCACCAATGAACTTCCCAATCCATCATGTAGATCATGTGCTAATTGAATTCGTTCCTGCAATTTAGCATTTTTCAGCTCCAGCTGGTGACTGTGGTTCAAACTATCCTCTAGCTCTGTGCGTACCTGCTTCACCTTTAGGGCGAGACGTGTATTAAATCTCTCTACACCATTCATACTACGGGTTAAACGTAGGGCAAAAATACACGCTAAAATCACTGCAGTAAAAGGTGATGCATAAACAATTAATAAATTTCCCTCATGTAGGTAAATACTCAAACCATCATGCAACGACAAGGGCAAGTACACACAAAACATCACCAATGCTAAACAATAAGCTTCAGGCTGTTTAGAACGATATGCAACAACAGGATAAACAATACAGTTAAGCAAATAGATGCCAACTGCCACAACAAAACTCACTTTCAATAAAAAATCGAGATATTGAACAGGCATAAATAAAGTGAGCGATAAAAAAACTATAGCCAACCAAAGCAATGTACGCTCTAAGCAAGGCGCCCTGAAGTTGGCAAAACGCCAACTATATAAACAGGTAAAGCAAACAAATACTAAAAAAATTAAACTTTGAATGCGCGCAAAGTCCAATGTTTTCAGTGCAAATAATGGCTCTGTAATGAGCTTCATCCCAATATATAGTACCCAAAGCAAGGTTGCTAAAGCATAGTATCCAAATGCACTTTCCTTGCGCCTAAACAACCAAACAAAAGCAGCAATTAATCCAAGTGCAACCTCCAGACAGAGTGTGTAGGTCAACAAGTCTCGCATTTCAAGCCAATAATGTTCGTGCTTTGCCATGACGGACTCATAGTCCCCCAAATGAACAAAGCCAATTCCTGGATTGAGCTCAGAAACACCTTCCACACGTATATAAACTGTATTTTCACCTGGCTTTAAAATACCGACGGGCAACATCCAGCGTCTAGGGATGTTCAAGTTACGAGATAAAGGTTCTTCAAGTGATTTGTTTTGCCATAGAAAGTGGTCATTAATGTAGACCTGCCCAGCCATATTAATAAAACTGACTGACAGCATCATGGGCTGATTTTGTTTTTCGTCACAATGAAATTGCCAAGTCAGCTTATACCAAACTGTACCGCTAAATTTTGGCCAACGGTCATTCCAATAATCTGGCGTACTTGAAATTGTTTGCCACTGTGATATTTGTGGCCGACCTTTAGCATTTGGACCAATTCCTTTTGCACTTTGAATCTGCTTAAGTTGTGCATGGCATTTGGTGGCCTGTTGATATGCTTGTACTTCAGTCGTCATGAAAATCGACCACAGTAAAAAACAAAGACTCAGTAATATTTTAATTAAGCTTCGCCCTTTCACATTAACAATACGAGTGAAATTTAGGCAAAAAATACAAGTTGTATAATGGCAAAACGCCAAAAGCGTCACCTTATTTTTTAAAATTATAAAGTCGCTCAATCATACTTAGATTTACACAAACAATACAATAAAATTATAATAATATTCATTATCATCTTTATTTGATTTTTATATAAGACCGATCGGAATTCCCTTTCCTATTTATTTATCATCCTTTACCTGAATTATTGCATCAAATACATCAAGCCATTTTTTACCTGATATAACTGTCCTTCACCAAAATCTATTTGTTGCTGATCGCCACGCAAACGTGGAAAACCAATCAATGCATCCAACTGCGCTGAACGCTGAAATTGATGTGTTTTAGGATTGAACATCCAATAAATAAATCGCTTATCTTCTATTTTTTTACCATTGGACACATCTGAAAGCACCACATCATAGTAGCCATCAAAATTTATATCCATATAGCCAATGCTATTGGCAAAGGCTGTAAAACCCGTCAGGCTTTGTAAGACTTTATTGCTCTTTTTATCAATCACATCAACTCGGGTTAAAGCTTTTCCAGATGGGTATTGCGGATCATCTACACCATAAAACTTAAATACCACCACTGGCTTATCAGGTGCTTTAAAAGCGGGCTCAAAACTAAGTGATGTTGCACCTACTGGCGTATTCCAACTGGCTTGCATAATGCCCGTGTTTGCATTTAATTCGCCACTTAAGGTTTCATTATTAGGCGTGGCCATACCTTCCGCGCGCTCAGCGAGTAAATTAATTTGATCTGCTTTTTGCGTGCCTTTGAGTGCGTACGCTGTAGAATTTGACTCGTCATATAAGGTGCCGTGTGGATTCCAAATACCCGCATACAAATCTAAAAAATACTGATTGTCTGTTGAACGTAGCATTCGAAGCATCGACACTCGGACATTATTTAAAGGCTTAAGCTGTTCACTGCTTATTCCTGATGATTCAGGTTCAGCAAAAGAAAGACTAGGGAGAAATAAGGCAATGATACAAAGCAAAATTTTATTGTTCATTGTGAAGCCACACCCAAACAAGGAATGAATAATGTGGAATTTATCACACTTTAAAACACTAAAATGTATAGTCTTTGCTTAACCATTCGATAAGCTAAATACTGGTTAAAGTGCAAACCATTGTTTTCTCACAGCACATAAATTAATCTAAAAGCCAATCAAATAAAAAATATAACTTGAATGAATTTTAAGTCCGCCCCTGAACGTGAAATTTTAAGCTTTCAGCCACACCTGCTTAAGCTCACAGAAACAGACAGCCACCATCAGACGTGGCAACTCCCTCCGGAACTTCAAGAAAAAACGGGATTGAATGAAATTTACATCCATGAAAAATGGGCTGAATTTAATCATAGTTTAAAAATTGGACAATCTTATCCCGTCAGCATTTATCAAGGTAAGTTTCAAGATTATTGGATTGAAGCAAAAACCTTTCAACAACTAGGGCCGATACAGGAGTCACAACCATAATGACACCTGTACATACAATTCGGCATACTGTTTGCACCAACAAAGAAGACCAAGAGCTGCTTAAATATCAGCTATTAAATCAAGCTAAACGCGATTATAAATTATCAAAAATCAATAGATTTTTACTTCATAAAAATATGCATCCAATATTGATTTTAGTTCTTGTTTTTCTAGTTGGATATGGCAAAGATCAAATCTTATTTGGAGTTTTAATTCAACCTTACTATTACGTATTTTTTGCACTCGCTCTGCTGCATCCAATTTATGAAGCATGGATGGATCGTAAGATCAAACGGAAAATTAAACGCGAAATCGATCAATCTGCTTATTTTTCTACAACAGGCACAATCAAAAAAATAATCTCGCATCACCCCAAAGACAATCTGATTGAGTTTGAAATTAAATATCTCCATCCAAAATTTCAAACTATCACACGTGTTTTTAAGCATTTCTACCAAGCTGATATTTATAATCCAAACGATTTTAAGAATCGTGAAAGTTACATTCTTTCCTTAATCAATCAGCCTATCACACTGTATTTATCTGCTGAATCAGAAACATTAATTCAGTTGTATTTACTCAATTCAACAGAATCAGCTGTATATTTTAAGAAAGGCAAATTTTTTCAAAATCGCGCTCGATGGTGGTTCTTCCATCATGGCCCACTGCTTAGCCCAATTTGTTTACATCCTGATGATCTGAGAAAAATTTACTTATACTATTCAGAACAGGATCAACATTGGCATTACAGCTTTCACGGTGAAGCCTTTGAAAATATCACCCTGCATTCTCAGATTATCAATCTTGGTGATTTTGAACTTGCGCTCTCACAAACTTTGCCTTCTTTCAATCATGTGCAGTATCAGACGATTAAAGCTAACCACCCCGAACATCCTCAATTAATTTGGGAGAATAAAAACCCGCTGAGCCATGCCGAAAAGAGAGCTTTACACAATAAACTTGCCGTCAAATTAAGCCTCTATGCGACTGTACTGAGTGTATTGGCCATTACGGTCTTATACTCAACACTGTTCAAAGTAATTGATGACATTATTCTGAATATTTTGCTCGGCTTGCTCAGCACTGCAGTCATAGCCATTAGCTTCATCTATTTATTTTATGCGCTATGCCAGCATAGACATTATCTGGCAGCAGATCAGCAAGTGGCGCTGTTTCAAATTCAACCGCGTAGAAAAGAAAACCTGATGTAAGAAAGAAATTCATCATTTTGTGCAGCTATTTTTATCAAATCACATTAAAAGACCCACTCAAAATGAGCGGGTTTTTATATTCAAATCAATTGATTCAAGAAATTAGTTTTTCTCTTTATCAACAATTTTGTCCGCCTGAATCCACGGTACGTAAAGCAAGGAAAGCACTGCTTTACTTGCTTTAGAGGCACGTAACCTTCGCCTTCAAGCATTTAAAAAGCCCCTGTTAAAAACAGAGGCTTTTTGACTGACTTAGAAATTAGAACTTAGTTCTTTTCTTTGTCTACGATTTTGTTCGCTTGAATCCAAGGCACGCAAAAATAGAAAAGTATGCTTTTCTATTTTTAAGGCACGTAACTTTAGACATTAAAAAACCCACTCAAAATGAGCGGGTTTTTATATTCAAATCAATTGATTCGAGAAATTAGTTTTTCTCTTTATCAACGATTTTGTTTGCTTGAATCCAAGGCACGAAAATGATGTAAGCATCGCTTACATCATTTGAGGCACGTAACTTTGATACTATATTCAATAAGGCATAAAAAAAGCCCCTGTTAAAAACAGAGGCTTTTTGACTTAGAAATTAGAACTTAGTTCTTTTCTTTGTCTACAATTTTGTTCGCTTGAATCCAAGGTACGTAAAGCAAGGAAAGCACTGCTTTACTTGCTTTGGAGGCACGCAACCTTCGCCTTCAACCATTTAAAAAGCCCCTGTTAAAACAGGGGCTTTTTTGACTCAGAAATTAGAACTTAGTTCTTTTCTTTGTCTACGATTTTGTTCGCTTGAATCCAAGGCATCATCGCACGTAACTTGTTACCAGTTACTTCAATACCGTGAGCAGCGTTTTGACGACGGCGAGCAGTCATTGAAGGGTAGTTTAAAGCACCTTCGTTGATGAACATTTTCGCGTATTCGCCAGATTGAATGCGTTTAAGTGCATTGCGCATAGCTTCACGAGACTGTTCGTTAATCACTTCAGTACCAGTTACATATTCGCCGTATTCAGCGTTGTTAGATACTGAGTAGTTCATGTCCGCGATACCGCCTTCGAACATTAAGTCAACGATCAATTTAAGTTCGTGTAGACATTCGAAGTAAGCCATTTCTGGAGCATAACCAGCTTCAACTAGAGTTTCGAAGCCCATTTTAACTAATTCTACTGCACCGCCACAAAGAACTGCTTGCTCACCGAAAAGGTCAGTTTCAGTTTCTTCACGGAATGAAGTTTCGATGATACCTGTACGGCCGCCACCTACGCCTGAAGCGTAAGAAAGAGCAAGGTTACGAGCGTTGCCAGAAGCATCTTGGTGAATCGCGATAAGATCTGGAACACCTGAACCGCGTTGGTATTCAGAACGTACTGTGTGACCAGGCGCTTTAGGCGCAACCATGATTACGTCAAGGTCAGCACGTGGAACAACTTGGTTATAAAGAACAGAGAAACCATGAGCAAATGCTAAAGTAGCACCTTGCTTGATGTTTGGTTCAATTACGTCACGGTAAAGCTGAGATTGGAACTCATCTGGAGTCAAAATCATTACTACGTCAGCTTGTGCTACAGCAGCAGGAACTTCAGCAACTTTAAGACCAGAATTTTCAGCCTTTTTCCAAGAAGTAGAACCAGCACGTAAACCTACAGTTACGTCAACGCCAGAATCTTTAAGGTTAAGCGCGTGAGCATGGCCTTGTGAACCATAACCAATGATCGCTACTTTCTTAGATTGGATGATAGATAAGTCGCAGTCTTTATCGTAAAAAATTTGCATTGCTGTCTCCGCTAAAATGCTTTTTGTTTCCTTAACTCAACACATTGATGTTTTTTGATCTTCGCCGTGCTGAGCGCCTGCCCTTTCAGGCAGGCATGTATGTTTAAAAAATTAGATTGTTAAAACTTTTTCGCCGCGCGCGATGCCCGAAACACCTGAGCGTACAACTTCAAGAATGGTATTTTCAGCCAAAGCATCAATAAAACCGTCAATCTTTTCAGTTGTACCCGCGATTTGAATCGTATACGTCGTTGGTGTTACATCAACTACTTGGGCACGGAAAATATCTGCTGTGCGTTTGATTTCAGCACGTGCTGAACCTAGCGCTTTTACTTTAATCAGCATCAATTCACGCTCAATGTGCGCACCTTCAGAAAGATCCACTACCTTTACAACTTCAACAAGTTTGTTCAACTGCTTGGTAATTTGCTCAATCTTGTGGTCATCACCATAAGTCGTCAAAGTCAGGCGTGAAAGTGTCGAATCTTCAGTTGGCGCTACGTTTAAAGTCTCAATGTTATAGTTACGTTGAGAAAATAAACCCACCAAACGTGAAAGCGCGCCTGCTTCATTTTCTACAAGTACAGAGATGATATGTCTCATGATGTGCGCTCCCCTTTGCCTAACCACATGTCTTTCATTGACTGGCCAGCAACTAACATTGGATAAACGTGCTCTGTACGATCAACCATCACGTTGATGAATACACATTTATCATTAATTGCCATTGCTTCAGCAAGCTTAGACTCAAGCTCATCCGCATGATCAATTTGAATGCCTACGTGACCGTATGCTTCCATCAATTTAGGGAAATCAGGCAATGACTCTACATAAGAGCTCGAATGACGGCCTTCGTAGTTCATATCCTGCCATTGTTTAACCATACCTAGCGCACGGTTGTTCAAGCATAGAATTTTTACATTTAAGCCATATTGCTTACATGTAGAAAGTTCTTGGATACACATCTGAATGGATGCTTCACCTGTAATACAAACAACTTGTTGATCTGGGAATGCAAGCTTAGCAGCCATTGCATACGGCAAGCCCACACCCATGGTGCCTAAGCCACCAGAGTTAATCCATTGGCGTGGACGCGTATATTTGTAGTACAGCGCGCCGAACATTTGGTGCTGACCTACGTCAGAAGTAATGATCGCTTGGCTATTGGTAATTTTGTCCAATGCAGCAACAACTTGTTGAGGCTTCATTGTGCCGTCAGTCGGCGCAACGATTTTTAAGCCATGCGCTTCGCGCCATGCATTGATTTGCTTCCACCAGTCCGCAATTGCTTCAGGGTTTGGCTTAGAAACATTCAGCTGTTTCAACTGCGCTAACATTTCCTGAAGTACAGGTTCAACTGCACCTACAATTGGAATGTGCGCCATAATTGTTTTTGAAATCGTCGCTGGGTCGATATCAATATGAATGACTTTGGCGTTTGGACAGAATTTAGCTGGATTGTTTGTTACGCGGTCATCAAAACGCGCGCCAATCGCTAAAATCACGTCAGCATTCGCCATCGTCATATTGGCTTCGTATGTACCATGCATACCCAGCATGCCCACAAATTGTGGATCAGTACCTGGGAATGCGCCTAAGCCCATTAAGGTATTCGTAACTGGATAACCCAATAAATGCGCAAGCTCTGTCAATAAAGCTGAAGCATTGCCCTGTACAACACCACCACCCGTATAAATAATTGGGCGTTTAGCGTTAAGAAGCTCTTCAATCGCTTTACGGATTTGACCTGAATGACCACGGTGAGGTGGCTGGTAAGAGCGCATCTTTACTTTTTCAGGATATTCGTAAGCGAACTTTTCTGCAGGATTGGTCGCATCTTTTGGAATATCGACTACTACTGGACCTGGACGACCAGATGAAGCGATATAAAATGCTTTTTTGATAATTGCCGGGATTTCGCTAGCATGACGCACTTGGAAACTATGTTTTACAATTGGACGAGAAATACCGACCATATCAGTTTCTTGGAATGCATCTTCACCAATTAAGTGACTCGCAACTTGGCCTGACAAAATCACCATTGGGATTGAGTCCATGTAGGCTGTAGCAATTGGAGTGACTGTATTGGTCGCGCCCGGACCTGATGTTACGAGAACAACACCAGTCTTACCTGTTACACGTGAGTAAGCATCTGCCATGTGGCCAGCAGCTTGTTCGTGACGTACGAGGTAATGGTTAATTCTTTCTTGTTGAAATAGCGCATCGTAAATATGCAGTACTGCGCCGCCTGGATATCCAAAAACATGTTCAACGCCTTCGTCCGCTAATGCGCGAACAAGCATTTCACCACCAGATAAAAGTTCCAACGTGATTCACCCTAATCTTTTTTCGTCGGCAAATGGGAGGCATTTGCGACGCTCATTCATTGATTGTCTGCACTGTTATAGCACACAAATTTCATAGTTTTCATAGCAATAAGAAAAAAATCTGACCTGCTTGCTGTTTGAGCAATATGGGGCCTAAAACATGTTGGGATAAACATATTTTGTTGGCTTTGTTCATCTTCTCGGCTAGAGAAGAAGTCCATTGCTAAAATGTACTTATTCGAAGGGTGATCGATCTAAGACATATAAAACTAAAGACAGCATTTTTGTGGTTTAAACCCTTAATGTCAAGTTTAAAAATTAGCTTTTTCTTGTTTATTTAGAGACCGTATATTTTTTAATCTTTGCGAAATAGCGCACAATCTCGTCCTACACTGATTTTTCGTCATAAATCCTTAAAACAAATAAAAAACTTTTATATATTGAATAAATAATTTAAATATAAAAATGATTTTTTATTTGCCTCGCCCTAAGTTCTGCTCAATTCAATCTATATGACTATTTAAATCTTGATGAATTTCCAAGCAATAACAGCCTATTTTAAAAGCATTGTATTTAATAAACACCACTCATCTGTTGTCATACAAAAAGACATAGCGTGTTCATAAAAAATGGCGCAAAATTTCCTTATAATTTTCATTATCATGATTTGTTATTGAATAAAAAAGGACATCTAATCGACATGAAAAATACCTATACAACGATTGGCTTATTTGGCCTTTCAATTGCACTAGCGAGTATCGCACCAAGCACATTTGCTCAAAATTTTTATAAATGGGTAGATGCCAAAGGTTCAACACATTATACGGCGACACCACCACCAAGTAGCGCTAAGAAGAAAAGCAAAGTAGAAACGTATGGCTGGAAAACAACACCTGCAGCTAAAGCAAACAATGCATCTGAAAATGAGCAAGTTGTTACACCTCAAACTGCCCCTGCCACAAATACATCGAATAACAATCAGCAGAACCAACCTACACCCATTCCACACTTAGGCCAATCAACCCCACCTGCTACAGCCACAGGAAATGCACGTTAAACCACTTGGCTTGCTCCATTAAAAAGCCACAGCCTTTAAGCTAAACAGTGACAACTCACTTTGGTTTATAGGAATCGGTGGCTTTTTCCTATTTTAAAGCATCGCCAAATTCACTTTTAGGTATGTTTTGCGCTATGCTGTGTCACAAACTTTTTAACCATTGTTCCTATATACGTATATGACTACTCACATCGACCCTGAATATCAAGCGAGCGCGATTGAACCTCAAGTTCAACAAGCTTGGGAAACCAATAAAGCATTTAAAGTTGCCGACCAAGTAGAAGGCCCACGTCGTTATATCCTCTCGATGTTCCCTTATCCAAGTGGCAAGCTTCACATGGGTCATGTGCGTAACTATACGATTGGTGACGTAATCAGCCGTTTCCACCGTCTCAAAGGTGAAACTGTACTTCAGCCTATGGGTTGGGATGCTTTCGGCCTGCCAGCAGAAAACGCAGCGATTGCCCACCAAGTTGCCCCTGCAAAGTGGACTTTCGAAAACATTGACTACATGCGCAACCAGCTGAAAAAACTGGGCTTGTCTGTAGATTGGGACCGCGAGTTTGCAACCTGCACACCTGAATACTACCGTTGGGAACAATGGTTATTCGTACAGCTTTATAAGAAAGGCCTAATTTACCGTAAGCTTTCTACAGTAAACTGGGACCCAGTAGACCAAACTGTTTTAGCGAACGAGCAAGTTGAAAATGGTCGTGGTTGGCGTTCGGGTGCATTGGTTGAAAAACGTGATATTCCAATGTACTACTTCCGCATTACTGACTATGCGCAAGAATTATTGGATGATCTAGACACATTAAAAGACGGCTGGCCACAGCAAGTTCTTACGATGCAACGTAACTGGATTGGCCGTTCGCAAGGTATGGAAATTACCTTCCCTTCTGCAAATCCAGCAGTTTATGCAGACAGCCTCACTGTTTATACCACACGTGCAGATACACTAATGGGTGTAACCTATGTTGCAGTTGCTGCAGAACACCCAATGGCGTTAAAAGCTGCTGAAACAAACCCAGAATTGGCTGCATTTATTGAAGAATGTCGCATGGGTTCTGTTGCAGAAGCAGACCTTGCTCAAGCTGAAAAGAAAGGCATGGCAACAGGTCTTTCTGTAAAACACCCAGTAACTGGTGAAGAAGTTCCTGTTTGGATCGCAAACTACGTATTGATGTCTTATGGTTCAGGTGCGGTGATGGCGGTTCCATCACACGATGAGCGCGACTTCGAATTTGCTAACAAATATGGCTTAACCATCAAACAAGTGATTGATGCCAAAGGCGCTGATGATGCTGACTTTGATGCAACAACTTGGCAAGAATGGTACGGCTCTAAAGAAGGTAAACTAGTCAATTCAGGCGAATTTGACGGTTTAGATTTCCAAGGTGCATTTGATGCATTCCTTGCAAAATTAGAACCTGCTGAACTTGCAAACTCTAAAGTTCAATTCCGTTTACGCGACTGGGGTGTTTCTCGTCAGCGTTATTGGGGTTGTCCAATTCCAATGATTAACTGTAATACCTGTGGTCAAGTGCCAGTACCAGAAGAGCAACTGCCTGTTGTACTTCCAACTGACGTGGTTCCAGATGGTTCAGGCAACCCATTGAACAAAATGCCTGAATTCTATGAAACGACTTGCCCATGCTGTGGTGGCGACGCACGTCGTGAAACAGATACCTTGGATACATTCGTAGAATCTTCTTGGTACTACGCACGTTATGCATCTCCAGACTTCACTGATGGCATGGTAAAACCTGAAGCGGGACAAACTTGGCTTCCTGTAAACCAATATATTGGTGGTGTTGAGCACGCGATTCTACATTTACTTTATGCACGCTTCTTCCACAAATTGATGCGTGATGAAGGCGTGGTACAAGGTAATGAACCATTCACTAACTTATTAACACAAGGCATGGTGCTTGCAGACACTTACTACCGTGAAGCTGAGTCAGGCAAGAAAACATGGTTTAACCCTGCCGATATCGAACTTGAAAAAGACGAAAAAGGTCGTATCACTTCTGCGAAATACAAAGAAGATGGTCAAGACGTGATCGTTGGCGGTCAAGAGAAAATGTCGAAATCGAAAAATAACGGTATCGACCCGCAAGCCATTATTGACCAATACGGCGCAGATACTGCACGTGTATTCATGATGTTTGCTGCACCACCAGATCAATCACTTGAATGGTCAGATGCAGGTGTTGAAGGTGCGAACCGTTTCTTGAAACGTGTTTGGCGTTTAACCACAGGTTTCCTTGAAAAAGGCAATGCAACAACTGCAATTGATAAGGCAAACTTATCAAAAGATGCACAAGACCTACGTCGAAAAACGCATGAAACCATCCAAAAAGTGGGGGATGACATCGAGCGCCGTCATGCATTTAACACTGCTATTGCAGCGATGATGGAATTGCTGAATGCAAACAACAAGTTTGAAGCAAAAGATGATAACGATGTTGCGGTTGCCCGTGAATCTATCATCGCATTATTAACGTTGCTTGCACCGTTTGCACCACACTTAAGCCAAACATTATTGGCTGAGTTTGGCATTGAATTGACCGCTACTGCATTCCCTAGCGTTGACGAATCTGCGTTAACACGCAACACACAAACAATTGTAGTTCAAATTAACGGCAAACTTCGCGCTAAGTTAGAAGTTGCAGTTGATGCGTCTAAAGATGATATTTTGGCGATGGCAAAAGCACTTCCAGAAGTTCAACAATACTTAACGAGCCCAACTAAGAAAGAAATTGTTGTGCCGAATAAGTTGGTAAACTTGGTGGTTTAACAGCCTTTAAGCCTCCCTTTACAAAGGGAGGTTTGGTGGGATTTCGTCAAAAATAATCTCCCCTAACCCCTCTTTACGAAAGAGGGGAACTAAAAGGAATAAACAATTCCCAAACAAAGCCCGTTGCCAGCCAACGGGCTTTGACTTTACAATCCCTACAGAATTTAATTTATATAAATCGCGTTTAATAACGACAGAGGACACCGCATGCATTTGGTTCAACGTGTTGCTGCAATTGTATTAACCTTGGGTCTAGGTGCAAGCCTTACAGGCTGCGGCTTTCATTTGAAAGGCACGAACCCAAATGTTGCACCTGTAACTTATGCCAACATGAGCTTGGCACTTCCTAAAAATGCAGATGACCTCGAAGAGAAACTTCAGATTTATTTAGGTGCTGCTGGCGTTAAAGTAAGCAATGACAGCAACAACTATGTGTTACGTGTGCTGGAATACACCCCGCGCCGTCTTGAGTTGAATGGCAAACTGATTGAAACCCTATTGCGTCTGAATGTCACCTTCCGCATTGAAGATGCACAAGGTAACCCCGTAACTGAACCACGGACGGTAATGGCAACTCGTACCTACCAATATGACGTAGCAACTGTAAACACGGATGATCAAGAACAAACTTATTTAAACAAAGTAATTATTGATGATGTCGCACAACAAATTGCGCGCCAAATTTCATCGAATCGTTTACCACCCGCTGTACAGCGTACGAATGCTCCTGTGAGTGTTACGCTACCTGCAACTGCTGCGGAATAAGCTTTAAACCGTATGAAGCTCGATTATCTACAAGCCCTAAAACGTATTGATGAAGCTCGAGGTGCTTGGGTCTTACATGGCCAAGAACCTCTACTTGAGCAAAACTTAATCGATGCCTTTCGGGCCAGCTGGCAAAAGCAAGAAATCGAGCGTCAACGCTTTGATATTACAAGTGTAAGTGATTGGAAAACCGTCTTTAATGCACTCAATAGCTTATCGCTGTTTTCGAGTCAGTTGGCCATTGAAGTGCATGGCAACATTAAACCTGATGCCAATGGGCTAAAAGAACTCAAAAGCTATTTACAGCATAATGAGCATAATCTCTTATTGGTGGTCATGCCCAAGCAAGATGCCAGTAGTTTAAAAACCGCTTTCTTCCAAACGATTGATGCCAATGGTGTTAACGTCGCGTTGACCGCGAACTATGCCAAAGATCGTCAGCAAATTTTGGCGGTTGAAGCTCAAAAGCTAGGGATAAAATTAGCCAATGATGCATGGCAATGGGTAGAGCAACACCATGAGCATAATCTATTAGCCGCCAAAAATAGTTTAATGCGCGTGAGCGACACCTTTGCTGATGTCGACATCATTCAAATTGATCATTTATATTCATGCCTACAAGATCAATCTCGCTATACCACCTACGATCTAAACGATGCCATGCTACAAGGCAACTTGGCGCAGTCGATTAAAATTTTTCAGTATTTAATCGCCTCTGGCGAACCGATGAGTCTCATCTTGTGGAGCATCAGTAAAGATATGCGCTTATTGATGGCGCTGTTTGAGCAGCCACAAAACGCCTTACAGCTGGGGATTTGGAAAACTAAAGTCAGCTTGTATCAACAAGCCTTACGTCGCCTCAATCCTAATGTTTTTTTAGCATGGCCTGCACTTTTGTTACGTATTGATGCATCAATTAAAGGTCTTGGCCATGAAAACCCAGAGCACCTTGTACAACAGGCGATTGCCAGCCTATGTGGTCGAAGCCTGTTTTAATTTATATCAACCTCATGTGTAGACTCAATGATCATTGAGATTGAGTCTGCTGACTTCTTAAACACTCAGCTTCTTTATAATAAGAATCATTTCTGTTTGTATAAAAAATTCACGATTTATCCGTAATTAAAATCTATACTTGATCTATTCTCATTCAAATTCTCCAACTAATCATGCCGAAAATAAAACCAGCGAAACTGCTTATAGCAATCATTTGCACTCTCGCCATAGCCCTTACGGCATGGTACTTTTTTAAACCTAAACAACAACAGCCACAGTTTATTACTGCTGAAGTTACTCGCGGCGATTTAGAGAACTCGGTATTGGCCACAGGCGTATTAGAAGCGACCAAAATGGTCAGCGTCGGTGCTCAAGTGTCGGGGCAGGTAAAAAAAATGTATGTGCAACTGGGTGATCAAGTCAAACAAGGCCAGTTGATTGCACAAATTGATTCTGTACGCCAACAAAATGAATTAAAAACTGCGGAAGCCAACATTAAAAATCAACAAGCACAGCTTGCTGTAAAACAGGCGAATTTAGCCAAAGTCGAAGCTGAATATCAGCGTCAGCAAGCCATGTATGCGCAAGATGCAACATCACGTGCAGAACTTGAATCGGCACTGGCCAGCTACAAAACTGCTCAGGCTGATATTGTGGCAATTAATGCACAAATTGAACAATCTCGCTTAACCTTAGCAACGGCCAAAGAAGATTTAGGCTACACACAAATTGTTGCACCGATGGATGGCACAATTGTCGCAATCGTGACTGAAGAAGGCCAAACGGTGAACGCCAACCAAAGCGCGCCAACGATTGTGAAGTTGGCAAAACTGGATGACATGACCATCAAAGCTGAAATTTCTGAAGCAGATGTGATGAAAGTGGAAAAAGGCCAGCGTGTTTACTTCACAACACTTGGTGACAGCGAAACCAAACATTACGCCACTTTACGCCAAGTCGAACCTGCGCCCTCTTCAATTAATAATGAAACCAGTAACAGCTCTACCTCATCATCAAGTACAGCGGTTTACTACAATGCTTTGTTTGATGTACCCAATGCAGACGGCAAGCTACGTATTGATATGACCGCACAGGTTTATATTATTTTAGATGAAGCGCGCAATGTACTGACTGTGCCAGCAGCTGCCATTCAAACATCTAACCGTCCGCGTAAAGCGCGTAGCGATGCCGACAGCAGTGCCTCAGAAGCAAGCAACAACCCAGATGCGACTCAACGACCTAAACGCTTAGAACTAAGTGCAGAGGAAAAAGCCTTAGTAAAACAAGGCAAAGCATCTATGGCAATGGTTCGTGTTGTACAAGCAGATGGCAGCGCGCAGCCTCAACCTGTATTAATTGGTTTAAATAACCGTGTCACTGCACAAGTCCTAAAAGGTCTAAAACAAGGCGAAAAAGTCATTATTGCGGATGGAACTGATACCAGCAATGATTCGGCTAAACGTAGCAACAGCCGTGGTGGCGCTGGCCCAATGAGAATGTAATCATGAGTCAAAATCAACAGCCTCTACTAGAGGTCAAAGATCTGACACGTGAGTTCCCTGCGGGTGAAAGCACTGTTCAGATCTTAAAAGGGGTGAATCTTTCGATTTACCCTGGAGAATTGGTGGCGATTGTGGGCCAGTCCGGCTCGGGTAAATCAACGCTGATGAATATTTTAGGCTGTCTCGATCAGCCTACAGCGGGTAGTTATAAAGTTAAAGGGCGCGAAACTCGCGAACTTGAAGCCGATGAACTGGCACAGCTACGCCGTGAATATTTTGGTTTTATTTTCCAGCGCTATCATCTATTGGGTGATTTAAACGCTGCAGGCAACGTCGAAGTTCCAGCCATTTATGCAGGTGTAGATTCGTCTGAACGACAAACCCGTGCAAAGGATTTGCTGACTGAACTTGGCCTAGGTGAAAAAACCCAAAACCGCCCAAGCCAACTGTCTGGTGGCCAACAGCAACGTGTATCCATTGCACGTGCGCTGATGAACGGCGGCGACGTGATTTTGGCCGATGAACCCACAGGTGCATTGGATAAAAATAGTGGCATTGAAGTCATGCGCATTTTGCGTGAACTGAATGCCAAGGGCCACACGATTATTTTGGTGACCCATGATCATAATGTGGCAAAGAATGCCACCCGTATTATCGAAATCAGTGACGGCAATATTATTTCCGATCAGCCCAATGTGCCTGAAATTGATGGCGAGACATTGGTACAACAAGAATTGCAGCCGGCCATCAAAAAAAGAACTTCGGCATGGCGTTCGGGGATTGATCGTTTAGCCGAAGCCTTCCGTATGGCGTTGTTGGCCATGAATGCGCACCGTATGCGTACCTTCTTAACCATGCTGGGCATTATCATTGGTATCGCCTCTGTGGTTTCAGTTGTGGCTCTGGGTAATGGTTCACAAAAGCAAATTCTGGAAAATATCAGCAGTTTGGGCACCAACACAATTACGGTGTATCAAGGTCGTGGTTTTGGTGATAACTCCCGCTCCTCACAAGTTAAAACCTTGATTCCAGCAGATGCTACGGCGTTGTCTGAACAGCCTTATGTTGAAGGCGTCAGTCCGACGGTCAGCAGCAGTGTTACAGCACGTTTTAAAGATACGGAGGCTTCTGCTACCGTCAATGGGGTAAGTGAAGACTACTTCTATGTTAAAGGTATGGAGTTCGCCTCTGGACAGCCATTTGATAAAGAAAGCGTGACTGAACAAACTCAGGACGTGGTCATTGATGACAATACCAAAAAGACTTTTTTCAGTGATGGCAGCAATCCCGTTGGCCAAGTCATTTTACTGGGCAGTGTCCCCAGCCGAATTATTGGTGTAGTTGAAGCGCAAACAGGCATGATGGGGGGCAACGACAGTTTAAATGTGTATTTGCCCTATTCGACAGTGATGAGCCGTATGCTAGGCCAGTCCAATGTGCGTAGCATTATTGTTCGGGTGAAAGACGAATATCCAAGCGCTGCCGCGGAAAATGCGATTTTGAATCTGCTGGTGCAACGTCATGGCGCGCAAGATGTGTTTACCCAAAACTCAGACAGTATTCGTGAAACCATTCAGCAAACCACACAAACCATGACCCTTTTGGTTTCTGCTATTGCGGTCATTTCCCTTGTGGTTGGCGGGATTGGCGTAATGAACATTATGCTGGTGTCTGTGACTGAGCGTACCCAAGAAATTGGTGTGCGCATGGCGGTTGGCGCGCGTCAAAGCGATATATTGCAACAGTTCCTGATTGAAGCAGTTTTAGTCTGTATTTTAGGTGGCATTTTAGGTGTACTGCTCTCCTTGGGTATTGGGCAACTGATCAGCCATTTTGCTGGTGGCACCTTCCAAATGGCGTATTCAACGACATCTATCATCGCAGCATTTGTCTGCTCTAGCATGATCGGTATTGTGTTCGGTTTCATCCCTGCACGTAATGCCGCCCGCCTTAACCCTGTTGATGCTCTGTCTAGAGAATAAGGAAAACATAATGCAAATGAATTTAACTAAACTTGCAGGCGCCCTGATTCTCGGAGGTAGCCTGACGGGCTGCGCAGCGATGGTGAAATCGCCATACGAACAGCCCGCGGTAAATATGCCTTCCAGCTTTCAAAATAGCAAAGCCATGAGTCAGCAAATACATGCAGATGCTTCTGCAGATCAGTGGTGGACATTATTTAATGATGCCCAGCTGAATCAGCTGGTGGATCAAGTCTTAAATGCCAATACCGATTTGGCAGTTGCAGGCATTAACCTGCACCAAGCGCGCATTCAGGCGAAACAAAACCAAAGCCAGCAAGGCATCCGCATTGGCACAGCAGGCGCTTCCGTTGGACACCGTTTTAGCTTAGATGGCGATGGTGACTCTTCAAATGGTATTTCATTGAACTACCCTGGGCTCAGTTATGAGCTGGATTTGTTTGGCAAACTGGCAAACCAAACTGAAGCTTCGCGCTGGGAAGCTTTAGCCTCTGAACAAGACTTGCAGGCAACTGCACAAAGTTTAATTGCCACGACAGCCAATCTGTATTGGCAGCTAGGCTATTTAAATGAACGCTTTGCCGTTGCGCAGCAAAATTTAGCCAGCACGCAAAAGACTTATGATTTGGTTAAAGTTCAATACAAAGCAGGCGCTGTATCAGGTTTGGACTTAACATCTGCCGAACAGGCCGTACAAAGCCAAAAAGCAACCCTAAGTCAAATTGAGCAGCAAAAGGTCGAGACGCGTACTGCATTGGCCGTTTTACTACAGCGTCCTGTACAGCAGTTAAATATTGCAGAACCTGCACGTTTACCGCGTAAAGCCCTACCAAATATTGCAGCGGGCCTGCCTGCGGATCTGCTGTCGCGCCGTCCAGATCTAAAAGCATCAGAATTACGTTTACGTAAGGCTTTAGCAACGAAGGATGCGAATAAAGCCAGTTATTACCCTTCAATCAGCTTAACTGGCGGTTTAACAACTGGCGGCAGCAGTACATCATTGACTGAGGTTTTATCCAATCCTGCAGCCATTTTAGGTGCTGGTTTGTCTTTGCCATTTTTACAATGGAATGACATGAAACGTGATTTAAAAGTCAATGAACTGGAATATGAAAAGTCGATTATTCAGTACCGTCAGACTTTATATGCAGCCTTTGCAGATGTAGAAAATGCGCTGTCGGCGCGCAATGAACTGGACAAACAGGTACAGCTTCAAGAGCGTAATGTGCAGCTTGCAGAAAAGACTGAGCGTTTGACTGAAGTGCGTTACCGTAATGGTGCGGTCGCCCTGAAAAACTTGATTGATGCGCAGAAGACGGCTCGTGATGCACGTTTGTCTTTGGTGCAAACCAAGCAGAGTCAATACAATGCTTATGTGACTTTGATGCAGGCGTTGGGTGGCAGTCCGATTAGGCAATTGCCATGATTTTAAAAAGCCCGAAAGGGCTTTTTTTTAAAAGAAATTCCAAAACTTCAAGTAATTATCAAACCCGTGACCTCGCGTTTGCGCGATAAACTCAATAAAAGAAGTAAAGCACAACAACCCTATATAGGCACATAAAATACAAATTAAATAGTGAGTGAATCCAAATTTATTTGAATTCAAACTGACACCTTCAACCTTATGAGCACTACGATCATCTAATTTAAAAAAATAATTTCTATTAAATAAATGAATAAATAAGTTTCCTAACAATGAAATAATATAATAAAAGAGAAAAAAAGATCGGGCATAGTCAATAATTTTATTCCTTTTTAAACTTCCAACTTTATCAACCACATATTAATATTTAGAATCAGAATGGCTTTGTTGCACAAACCTATCGTTAAGGGCTTATTCCACAATATAATTTCCAAATGAACAAGCCTGCACCTAAAATTTATCGTACCACCAATTGGTCTTCTTATAATCGAGCATTAATAAATCGAGGAAATATTTCAATTTGGTTTGACACTAAGACTCAATGGTATGCGCAGCCAAAAGGCAAGCATGGACGAAATCAAACTTATTCCGACACAGCCATCCAATGCTGTCTAATGATTAAATCTTTATTTCGCCTTTCTTTACGTATGGTCACAGGTTTTGTTCAAAGTCTGATTAAACTCTGTGGATTAAATTGGACAGCACCAGATTACAGTACGCTTTGCAGAAGACAAAAACATATTGATATTGCGATTAGTTATCAAAAAAGCAGTGGTGGGCTTAACTTGCTAGTAGACTCTACCGGTCTAAAGTTTTTAGGTGAAGGTGAATGGAAAAGGAAGAAACATCAGCCTGAATATCGTCGTCAATGGCGTAAATTACATATTGGTATAGATGCTAAAACTCTCCAAATACGTGCAGTTCAGCTTACAACTAACAATGTAAGTGATTCACAGGTACTTGGTGATTTACTCGATCAAATTTCCTTAGATGAGCAGATTGACTCTGTTTATACGGATGGCGCTTATGACACCAAACAATGTCGTCAGGTCATTGCAGATCGGCAAGCGCATGCGGTGATTCCTCCAAGAAAAAATGCGAAACCTTGGAAAGATACAAAGGTCAGCTCGCTAGAACGAAATGAATTACTTCGTACTGTTAAACGGTTTGGCAGAATACTATGGAAAAAATGGTCAGGCTATCATCGCCGAAGTTTGGTGGAAACCAAGATGCACTGCATCAAATTATTAGGCGATAAACTCAGTGCAAGGAACTTTAATAGCCAAACCAATGAGATCCATGCACGTGTAGCAGTGTTAAATAAATTTACCGAGTTAGGTCAACCACATACCCAAGTTATGCCTTAAATTTGAGTAGATATGGGCAATCTTAATTTTTACATCTTTGTGCAACAAAGCCAAGCAGTGCTTTAAAATTTCTCAGGCTCATAATAACGGTAACGGTTATAATGTAAGCCTGTTTCGCCATCCTTGCGCTTAAATCTGAGCAGTGCTCAGATCTTGCTCATGCCCTTGAAAACGAATATTGGTTTGTTCAAGTAAATTATGAGAAGCCTTTATTTCTAAAGCTTCACCCCATACATCCTGCTTAATTTCCCATATACATTCACCTAGCTCATTGCTCAATGTTTGCGGTGTACCAACTTGGTCACAATGATAGAATGCAAAACGTTCTAATTCGGCCTTGTTCTTGAAAACTCCAAAAGAATCAGCTAGGTCGAAAAATTTATTTGCTATTTAAATATCTAGAATATGAAGGAATCAAATATCTACCATTAATACTTATAAAATAGAAATACAATATAAATAGAACAGGTGATAAAAAATAATATTTAGACATAAGAGAAAAAGATACTACCCCAACACCCAAAAATAAATATAAGTAAAACAAAAAAACATTCAAAAGAAACCTATTGCGCGAATAAAAATTCCTTTTGCACTCTAAGAAACTATATACGTTATAGGATAAAAAAAATAACCCACCATATGTTATCAAACCTGGAGTTACCAACAAAATAATCACGGCTATGAAAAACCTAAAAATTGAATCAGCTGGCAATTTAATCAAAACATAAAGCAATATGTATAAAATTAATAAAGCTATATAGTAAAAATATTTAAGATTATTAAAATCTGATCTACTTAAGCTCAATCTAAGATCATTATTCACAACTATCACCCAATGCCTTATTTATTCCTGCCTTCACAGCAGATCCACCCAAAACACCACTACTGTACATTCCTCCAATTAACAGACCCGTAACAGCTCCTCCTGAAACTTTTCCTACAATTACTTGTTTACCAGTATAGGGACCATATTTATTAGATTTTATTACTGCAGTTGACTTTTTATACTGTTCAAGCATAGCTGAACCAGTCGTCCAAGTTTGTAAACCCGTTTCTTTAGTTATAGCTTTACCAAAAAGCCCACCTAAACCAGCAGAAATAAGCCATGGAGCATCTAAGGGATTTAACTGTAAAGCAGTATTAACCGTAGCTGCAGTATATTTATTTCCATTTATTTTATCTCTAAGATATGAAACTGCTGGAATGTCTGTAAGCTGAAACCCCATAGTATCAGTATAATTATCAAATGTTTGATCAATAAAACTTTTATCCTTAACGTAGCAACCACCTGTAAACTCCACGACTGCCTTTCCAAGGCTATTTTCTTTTTTTAATCCCATCCTATCTACCCATTGATTTGGATTCCTGACGTATTTGGAATTATTCATCCCACCTAACAACCCAATCGGATCTTTACTCACATACCTTGCACTATGCGGCTCATAATAACGGTAACGGTTATAATGTAAGCCAGTCTCTCCATCATAATATTGGCCTTGAAAACGAATATTGGTTTGCTCAAGTAAATTATGAGAGGCCTTTATTTCTAAAGCTCCCCCCCATACATCCTGCTTAATTTCCCATATACATTCACCTAGCTCATTACTTAAGGTCTGAGGTGTACCAACTTGGTCACAGTGATAAAAAAGCACCCGCTCCAATTCAGCTTTATTTTTTCGTGTTTCAGTTTTCCAAATCGGATCTTTATAAACCAAATAATCTTCATGCTGAAATTGAGCATAGTCAGGCGTTTCTAAAAGCTTGATAAAACCTGTATAGCCCGTTTGCAGCAGCGGTACAAAACTCTGCGGTTCATAGACATAATGCTTGGTGTAGTTTTCTTCGACGTCATGAGATTGCTGTGACTCCCAAATCATCAAGTCACCGTCCCAGCCAAATAAGGTCAGGGTTTGCGCATTTTGATTTTTCTTGTATAAACGCCGTCCAAATACATCATACCCATATTCGGTCACTTGACCATTATGATCACTGCGAATCAAACGGTTCAGATTATCCCACGTCAGTTTTAATCATTTGCCTGCATGGCTGCTTTCAATCACATTGCCTTGTGCATCGTATTTATAGTTTTTACCCTTATATTGAGCGATCAAATTACTTTTCGCTTGAGACGCTTGTGTAGCAAGGGAGTCAATCAAATTCCCTGCAGGGTCAAAAGTAAAGCTTTCCATTTTATGCATACTTTTGCTCTGTATCAAACGGCCAACCGCATCATATTGATAATTCAGCTTGCCTAAACGGCTGTCGTCCACCTGCGTGAGTAGATAATTTTGATCATAATGATACTGCCGTTCCGCCTGATGCTGTACTCGCCCTAGAGTCTCTTGCTCTGGCTGAATCAGCTGCGAACTGAGTAAACCTACATCATTATAATTTTTGCTTTGAACCAATCCATTGGCGAGCATCCGCGCTGTTTCACGGTGCAAGTCATCGCGCTGAAATGCCACCATGTCTTTTTTATTTAACGCAATGCCATAAATATGCCCTGAACCATAACTCAAATTGCTTTGAACCTGTCCGTCAGGGCGAATCGTTTGAGCTAAATTTCCCAGCACATCATATTCATAACGCAGCACAGCCGTCAGCGGAGTGAAATGCGGCACTTTATAATGCTGATGCTCACGGACCAATTGGCCAAGCGCGTTGCGATAAAAATCGATTTGACTGTCTTTATTCGTCGCCTTACTCAATTGATGATTCATGTTGTATTCAAATTCTTCTATTTGACTTACACGAGTTTGTACATGGGTATAAGTTTTTGAAGCGATTGCGCCATCAGCAAAATATGCAAATTGAGTAAAAACATTCGGCTGACGGATTTGGAACAGCTGACCGTTTTCATTGTAGCTATAATATTTTTCTTCGCCATCGAAAGCCTGTTCACGCGCCAATTGACCATAACGGTTATATTCAAATAAATATTCTGCATAGTTTTGATTGATCAGCTTTTGAATACGACCTTGCTGATCCCATTGGTAGCCAATTTGATGACGGTTCGCATCTATACGCTGTTCGAGCAAACCCGCAGCATTATAACGGTACTGCGTGCTTAAACCTTTGGTATCCGTATGCTTGAGCAAACGCCCTTCTTCATCATGCTCAAATTGTTCTTTTAAACCATCAGGGTAGACAATTGCTTTAAGCTGGCCTTTGTCTTTGCCATCTGAGCTGTAGATATATTTGACTTGCTGCGCATCAGCAGACTGCTAGGCAGTCAGTGCGCCTTCTTCATCGTATTCCCATGCGCTTTCTTTACCTGAACAATCGCTATATGCGGTCATTTGCCCCAAATCATTGTATTGAATTTTTTTAGCGCCGCCTTTGGCATCAATGATTTCGACAATTTGATTATCGTTGTTGTATTTATATTGCGTGCTATGTCCTAAAGGATTAATTTCCTTCGTTACATTACCGTCTGCATCGTATTCTTTTTTCCAAATATGACCTTCAGGATCTTTGGTTTCCGTCAAATTTCCTGCTTCATCATAGGCAAAACGGATGATGCCTCCATTCGGCTGTACAATTTTAATTAGCTGATCTTGCTCGTTATAAACTTGTTCTGTTTCTAGGCCTGCAAAATCAATTTGACGGGTAATGCGTTTTTGACTGTCACGCGATAGCCATTTTTCACGGCCATCGGCTAAGCGTGTGCGATAGGTGAAACCATCTAAGTCAAAATAGTAATAGGTCGGCACATCATAAGCATCATAGACCGCAACTTGGCGCAATCGCGGATGCCACTCCAAACGGGTCTTAAAACTGCCGTCATCTGCCCATTCCGCTATGGCTTTGGCATTTGCTTCTTTTGATTCATATCGAATATTATGCCCGCGCCCTGTACGGTCGGCATAACGGGTCAGCTGATGCGCATCATTATATTCATAGCTGCGCACGTGACCATTTTGATCTACGGCCTTTATTAAATTGCCTTGCGCATCATATTCATAACGTGACACTGGCTCTACCTGTCCATCCACAAAAGCAGCAATGAGTTTTACTTGATCATTAAAGGCAAACTTGAGCTAGTGCTTGCCACGCTTCAATTGAAAATCAATGCCTTGAAGATAAGCTTGCTGTTCAAACAACAGATAACTTAAGGCAACTTTTTCATCTGTTTCTTCATTAAATTGCTGAAAAAAATTAAAGCCCGCCAAATACCGCATTAAAAAACTAAACTTCTTTGTCTATCTTAAGTAAAAAATTATAAGGTATCATCAAATAAAAGAATGTTTTATTTAAAATATAAAAAGCTATCAACAAAAAAACAGCAACAATAAAAATAGGGCCAAAATACTCATCATTTTTTAAAAAACCATTCAGAAAAATAATCAACCCCACTTGCATACCTAAAAATACCATTATTGGTGCAAATTTATTTTTTTTATTAACTAGACCATCAAAATACTCATAAAACTCATGCAAAGTCATTTCTTCAGGATTATTTATTTTATCTAAAAGAAATTTATCATAATTTTCATTGTTTTTTAAATTTTTAGAAAATAAAAAAACAGATAAAATAAAATAAAATAAAATTCCAAAATATAAAAAAATCGGATTCACCTCAATTAACAATGTAAAACCAATAATAAAAAACACAAAAGATACAAAAATATGCCCTAATATCCTATGCCTAGAATATGATATATAGTTTTTTCCACGCTTAAGTTTGAAATAAAAAAATAAAACCAAAATAAAGTAAAATAAATAAATAAATTTTAATAAATCCTTCTCAAATCCACCATTAATTGTTAAGGCAAATAAAAAACCAAAAACACCTATAGCAACATTTAAAATAAATTGATTTTTTATAAAGAAATCAGAATCAAACTTTGTTAATTTTATAGACATAATAATTCTCAAAATAACCAGGATGGCAATGTATAATTAAGCCCTAATAACTTATTTCCCTTTTCAGTTATTTCCACCATCGTGTTTTGAGTACAAGTCTGTAAATGATTGTAAAAATCCCTTACTCCCTCAGTAAAACCAAATTTTTCATCAAAGTAGTCGAGGGCCCATCCGATTGCAATACCAACTAATACTCCGACACCAATAACGACACCAATTGGACCTCCACCAACTACAAGACTTACAATTAGAACGCCTAACCAAGTTCCAACTATTGTTTTTACAGCCATTCCCGTAAGATTTGCTAAAAGATCTGTAATATCTTTTTGGCTAGTAGGTAATTTTGCCCATTTTTGAATTTCAATAGCTCCACCTACAATCAAACCTGCTAGCGATCCTTTGACCGTTCCCTTCGGGCTAAAATCAAAAGCAACCTCTCTTGGCAATACTTGAGTTAGCACATCTTTGGAGTTTGCTGCAAACTTTGCATAATGAAAATATGCACGCCCTCTGATTAAACCAATAAAGAATAGACCATTATGATTACCCAAATTTTTTATAATAAATACAGCTTGTGAAGCAGCAACTCCCATAACATTAAAGAAAGGTTTAAAAAATTTATCAATAATACTTACTCGTTTTGCCACATCTAGTGAAGCTGTAGCGACACCTACGCTTACATTCCACCAAGTAGCACTATTATCAAATGAAAATGTTTCTTTTATGCTTTTCCAAATACTCTTAAACTCTTTATCATTACATTTTTTAGGATCTTTCATATCCTCTAATGAAAACTTCTTATCTGGCCCATTATAATTTATATCAATACAATATTGAGCATATTCGTTACCATTATAATCTTGCTTATTAGATTTTCTTCCATCAACCAATGGTTGTTTTAAAATCGAAATTGTCTTTGGCTTTTCATTAGACTTATAAATCTTTCCATCTAATGCCCCGATATTTATCATTTCAATTTCTTTTCCATTTTTATCACTTATAATTATCCCCCCTTTAAATCTCGCAGGCACTTTAAAAATTACTTCCTGCCCATCTTGCCAATTTATAAAACTATTTTGCTTTAATGCATTATTAAATAACACACCACCATCATCCCTTTTAGCAATATAAGTTTTACCTTTAGATAATGATAATAATACTTTAATATCTCTAGAAAATTTCAACTCATTAATTAATGCTGTACTCTGATTTTCCCTAGGCTTAGTGAAAGTTTGTAAAGCATTTCTATCTATTTTCCATTCTCGATACAATTTATCAGAACCAACTGCTATTGCACGTTCCTCTCTGATAATTTCTAATTTAGTTTTTTTATGTCTCAGATAAATATCCAAGTATGGCCGAGTATAAAATCTACTCCGAAAATTATCAACTGAAGACCCTAATGAAATTAATCCCTTATCAGTAGATATAAGATCCGTAAATCCATTTGTATTGAAACTCGACCAATCTTTTATAATCAAAGATTTACCATTCTTATCATTTTCTTTTGCTAAAATCTTGTATTCAAAATGATTTTTATCTAACAACTTCCCAAATGGATCAAAAATTTTAAGTTTAAAATACCCCTTTTCAATCTGAACTGTTTTCACGTTTTCTTTTAAAGAGGTTTCAACTTCTGATAAACTCACTTCATACGTTGGAATCTCATAATATCCTTTACTTGGATTAAATAACTCTATTCTAATTTTTACAGGCGTTTTTGAGGATATTAAAACCGTATAACCATCTTTTGATGCAAAAATATTTTCTACAATTGGTTTATCTCCACCTTCCGAATAAACAATTCTATATTTTGCCCCCCAAAAACCAACTGATTGCGCGTATCTATCTTTAAGTACTACTCTAAATTTAGCTTTATAAGGCTTAGTCATTTTTATTTACCTATTTCTTCTTGAAATGATAAATCATTTTCAAATTTTCCATCAAAATGAATATAAAATTTCTGGCTTTGATCAGTTTCAATTAAATGTGTTTCACCATTGGAATTTGTTTTACCACTTTCCACATCTCCATTTTCATAGAAAATAAAATAATTAATATTCTTTCTTAAATTATTATCTGAATCTTTAATAATAAACTTTTTAGAATATGCTTTGCCTTGAGATATTTGAGGTAAAAAAGGAATTTTATAATCTTTTTTAGATCCTGTTACAAACTGATGCTGCCCTGCCTTTGCTTCAAATTTCCCACCAGTAGTCGAAAAAACACCAGATCCATTAATTTTGATCTGTGAACCGCCTGCAGTTAAATTAATCTCTTTCGGGCTGGTAATATAAATCGTATCTTCGGTTGAAATAATTTGAATGCCTTTACGTGCAATCAAATCTGCACCATCGCCCTGAGCCTGAATCTCAACCTTTCCTTTACCAGCAAAAGCACGTAGGCCTTCTTGCGCTGCAAATAAGCTAATCTTCTTACTTGCATGTGCAATTAAACTCTTTTGAGTACTTAAGTTAATGCTGTCACTCGCACTTTGGCTGATCTGCCCATCTGCAGAAATATGAATATCTTCATTTGTACTCAAAGCGATAGAATTGGGTGAAGCCAAGACCATTACAGCTGTTTTAAAGGCATCAGCCTGTTTCGGATCGGTTTTACTTAAGCTATCAATAAAACCCTTAATATTATCCAATACTTCTAATGGATCAGTTTGCTGATTCTTAGCCACCTCACTGAGCGCTTTACTACTGTTTAAACTCCCTTCCAATTGCTGTTTTGCTTCTTGGGCATCCAAGTGCATGCCTGAGGCTTGCCCTTGTGAATGTGTACTGAGTAATAAACCTTGCCCTGCCCGAACTGCGCCCCACTGATCAGTCCGCAGTTCAAAGCCCTCGCCTCGGTCTGCACTGCTTTCTTTATCTTTCGGATGACTGAGCTTACCTAAATTCAGCTGCGCTGCGCCATGACTGCTTTGCAGTTGTGTTGATATTTGACCTGTAGTGTCATCAAAACGAAGCTGTCCAAAACCTTGCCCTGCGACCTCTTTGGAACGGATACCTGCAATTTTTTTGGTGTCTGGCAATTGTCCTTTATTATCAAATTTGGTTGGGTTACGTGCTCCTTCATGAATACGTCCCACCACAAAAGGCCGGTCAATATTGCCGTCAAAGAAATCGATCACCACAATTTCATCTATGCGTGGTAAGAACCGTGCGCCATAGCCATCCCCCGCCCATGGGGTTAAAACATCCACCCAAGCAGAGTCCGTATCGGTATCATTACTGCCTGCGCCACCATCATGGCTGTGGTCATCGCTACGAGTGAAAAGGAAGCGAACTTTAATCCGCCCCCACTCATCGACATGAATTTCCTCACCTGCTGGCCCAACCACTTTTGCACGCTGTGCATAAGCATTTGGGCGATGCTGTTCGATGTGATACTCAGGGACAAATGCAATATTACGTCGTTGTAAACTCAGCGTATTGGCTTGTCGTTCATCTTCATCTGCCAAATTTTTAATTGACCATTGGCTCTGTTGAATCAGCTGATTGACTTGTGTATTCAAATCTTTCGGTAAGTTGTTTTGATTATAAAAAGATTTTCCGACAATCAAAAACTCTGCATCTGCACCGCTGTGTTGGTCTATTTCTGGATGTTCTTGTAGCTCAAACCAATAACCGACATGGGTATCACGCACCGTACTCTGTGCACTAAATTGTTTTGCTTGAAGCGCATGATATTGGTTCAGTTGTTGATTGAGACGCTCAATTTGCGAACCGCCCGAAGCCGTCGCCCCATCTTCACCGTTCAGGTCTTGCATCCACGCTGGGCTGGCATGCCATGCCTGTTCTAAACCCAAGCTTGCATTATCTTGATTATCGCTATGTTGGTGGCTACTTTGTACAGAACCTGCGCCTTCTTCTTGACTCAGGCTATCTGCTTGCCAGCGTTGTACATGTACTGCGGTAGGTTGCAAGCTACGCTGTGCAATAAAGCTCGTAATACTGTCTTGTTGCTCTGTAGCGCTACTGCGATGAAAGCGTATAGAACGACGCGCAAGTGCGCTGTATTGGCTATTATCATCAATTAAACGTAACTTTTGTGGCTGAATGCTCTCTGAAGCATGCATCACCCTATTTTGCGTTTCATCAATCAGCCAATTGATACCCTCACTGCGCAGTAAACGCGTTAAGAAGTCATAATCCGTCTCATTCGACTGCATCATAAATGGACGAACATCATATTCGCGTTGTAAGCCTGAAGTATCTAAACTTAAAGCGGTGGCAAACAGTGGGCTTTTTTGTTGCCATTCTTTAAAAAGAAGTTGCACCACCTCAGGTACAGATTTATTCATAAACACACGACTATTACGACGCTTATGCCATAAAGATGTTGCATCTTGTACGCGGAGTTTATACAGCGTTAATGAGCCGTCACTTTGCCCTTGTACAGCTTCCGTAATAATGCCTGAGGTACGGATCAATTGTCCGCGATCAGAGACTTGATCGACTGCGACTTGAGCACCCAAAAAGTTTTTTAAAGGGATGAGTGCATCTGTCGAAAGGCAAATGAGTTCTGCACTCAAACCTTGGTTAATTAAATGTTCGCCATCAATGCGCTGTAGGAAAACTTGTGTGTTTAAGGCTGGATTAGAAAACTGAACATGAATAGCACGCTTTTGTGGGCTTAAGCCTAATTTTTCTAATGCAGCAAAGATATGACTTTGCATAATTATTATCTATTATAAAAATTTGATTTTTTAATTCGAGCGTATTTTAAGCAAATTTTAAGCTTCTTTCCAAGCCCTTAATTATTTCTTTTTATCAATACTTCGTAAATTGATGAGTTTATTTGATTATTATTTGTAATTGTTTTGGCCATGTCTGATCTTGGTTTAAGTCGTTTCCAAGATACACGTTGACATGGCACTCATAACTCAATACCTGATTTAGGCTGACTTAGCTTTGCTTGCAAGGTGATCTAATTTTTTTAGCACTTCAGCCACAGCTACCATGGCAAAGCTTGAGGTAACCACCACAGCAGAACCATAACCACCACAGCGTAAGCCTGCACTTGGGCAGACATCTGCACTTGAAAATGGGTTATCTATTGAATACACACAGGTAATTCCAAACTTATCTTTAGGCTTTTTACAAATGCCTTTACTCCGCAGTTGTGTACGTAGTTTTGCCAACATAGGGTCTTGTTCTGTCTTGGATAAATCTGCCACACGAATTTTAAGCGGATCGAGTTTACCCCCTGCTCCACCCGAAACAATCAGAGGTACTTTGTTAAAACGACAGTGCAACATCAGGGCAAATTTGGCTTTCACATCATCAATACAATCTAATATCAGATCTGGATTGCCCGCCAAAAGCTCTGTGACATTTTCTGGCGTTAAATAGTCATCGATTAAATTAATTTTAATTCGAGGGTTGATTGCACGACAGCGCTCAGCCATCACTTCAATTTTTTCATGACCTAAAGTCGTGCTCATAGCAGGCAACTGACGGTTAATATTGGATGCAGCCACTACATCCATATCAACCAGCGTTAATTCGCCAATACCTGTACGTGCCAGTGCCTCAACTGCCCATGAACCTACACCACCAATACCAATGACCATCACATGGCTTTTTTCATAATGATTAAAGTTTTCTTCGCCATAAATTTTAGCGACGCCAGCAAAACGGCGGTCATATTCATCATCTTGAGGTAAGTCGGTCATAAAGGTTCAAAACAGCAAAAACAAGAGCGCTAGTCTAACAAATTTAGTCTGTGTTGACTGCGCTAATATTTTCACAGCACAGCTCGCTTGCGCTTGTTTGATAAATTCCGCACAATTATTTTGATTAAAATTTAAACTAAAATAATTTAAACAATGTGAAATTCAACGGTGCAAGCTGATGACGTTTTTTACTTTTTTATTGTGTCTCAATGCTTTGCTTATTTTGGCTTATGCGACACTCATTTTAATGTATCAAAAGAAAAATCTAAATTTAAGTATCATTATTCGAGTGTTATTTTTAACTCTATTTAGCTTGGTCGTATTTGCGCATTATGAAAGTGAGCAGCAATTTATTGTGATGCTGTGTTTATGGGTCATCTTTGAAGCCTTTTATTTAAAAAAAATTCATCATGCCCAATCTGGCAAATAAGGTCTTGCACAACTCGGCACCATAAAAAAAGAGGCTTTCGCCCCTTTTTGCTCCACCACAACTTAGTCTTTATTCATAATAAAGAAGTATTCACGGTAGTATTTGAGTTCTGCAATCGAATCGCGGATGTCATCCATTGCCAAGTGAGAGGCATTCTTTTTCAAGCCACCCATAATTTCTGGACGCCAGCGTTTTGCCAGCTCTTTAACACTTGAAACATCTAGGTTACGGTAATGGAAGAATTGCTCAAGCTCAGGCATTAAACGGTGCATAAAGCGGCGGTCTTGGCAAATTGAGTTACCGCACATTGGTGAAGTTTTTGGGTTTACCCACTTTTTCAAAAATTCTAAAGTCTGCTGTTCTACATCTTGCGCAGACAATTTACTACGGCGTACACGTTCAATCAGACCTGATTGACCATGCTGACGTGTATTCCACTCATCCATCGCATTTAAAATGATATTTGATTGATGTACCGCAAGCACAGGCCCCTCTGCCAGAATATTCAAATTATCATCCGTCACAATCGTTGCAATTTCAATAATTTGATCGTTATCTGTATCGAGACCTGTCATTTCTAGGTCAATCCAAATGAGGCGAGTATCCGGTGTGCTGCTCATAAATGTGCAATCTTATTAGGCATAAAAAATCTATAGTAGCAAATTTATTGGGCCTGCGCTGTAATTAGCCCCCGCTTCATGCTATTTTTGCGGTCTAGTTTCCATGGTTTTTTAGGACACGAATGGCCTTAATTCGCAAGCGCCGCCTGACCGAACAACAGCAGCGCCGCATTCAAAAACAGCATAAATCTCGTCAAGAAGACATCGATACATCGAATGATCTTGAGGGACTGGTGGTACAACATTATGGGCGGCAACTTGAAGTTCAAGCGCTCACTGAACCTGCTGTTCATGCCGAAAAGCCAACTGTTGCTGCCGGTGAACCTGAGCCATTTTGGAAAGCGATTGAATTGGGCAGTATCTGGCGCTGCCATACTCGGACCAATTTAGAAGCATTGGTAACCGGTGACCGCGTGAAATGGCAAGCCGACCCCAATACGGGCCTCGGGATTATTACCGCAATTCATCCACGCCAATCATTGCTTACACGTCCAGACCGCTATCACAAAGTGAAGCATGTAGCCGCCAATGTCAGTCTGATTGTGATTGTATTTGCTGCCTTTCCAGAGGTTGCTCCTAGCTTGATCGATCGCTATTTAGTGGCCTGTGAAGATGCCAATATCCCTGCATTATTGGTGCTCAATAAAATGGATTTGGTCAAAGAAAACGACCCTATTCTAACGATTGTGCAAGAGTATAAAAACTTAGGTTATGAAGTTTTACTGACGCAGTCAGATGGTGATTTATCGGAATTGGCTGGTCGTTTAGCTGGCGAAACCGTTGTATTCGTGGGGCAATCTGGCGTAGGCAAAAGCTCACTCATTAATACCATTGTTCCAGATGCGCTGCAAAAGACCAACATCATTTCTGAAAACTCAGCACTAGGGCAACATACCACGACCTCGACACGCTTAATTTCCTTTGGTGAAAATGCTGCCTTAATTGACTCCCCCGGAATTCGTGAATTTGGCCTCTGGCATTTAGATACAGAAAATGTGCAAAATGGTTTCCCTGAGATTCATAATTTACTCGGGCATTGCCAATTCCGTAACTGTACCCATAAACATGAGAAAAAATGTGCGTTGCGTATTGCTGCCGAAGAAGGTCAAATTTTGCAACGTCGCCTAGACAGCTTCTTACGTTTAATTGATGAAATTACGGAAGCTCAGCAAAAAAATTAGTTTTATTCTGTTGCAGCACTTGAAGCGGTGATTTTGATCACCATATTTATGAGCTATACTCTTGGCAATTTTTGAATTGTAATTTAGGTGACTTGTGGAACGTTGGTTCGAATTTATGGGGAATCACCCCTTCTTATTTGGAACGCTCGCTGTATTGGTAGTGCTGTTCTTTATCCTTGAAGGCCAACGTAATGGTCGTAAAATTTCACCGCAATCATTGGGTATTTTAGTTAAAGCTAAAAATGCAATGTTGATTGATTTACGTGATGCTAAAGATTTCCGTGAAGGTCATATCAGCGGTAGCCGTAACATTCCATACAGCCAAATTACAAAACATCTTGATGAACTTAAAACTTCTGATCGTCCATTAGTATTCGTCTGTAATTTGGGTCAAGTCGCAGGTTCAGCTTTACAACAAGTTGGACACGCAGATGCTTATCGCTTAGATGGTGGCATCAGCAACTGGAAAGCTCAAGGCTTACCTTTGGTTAAAGCAAAATAAAGATTGAGGAGATTTAACATGGCTGAAGTAACGATTTATTCTACTACTGTTTGTCCATACTGCATTCGTGCAAAACAGCTCCTTGAGCGCAAAGGCGTAGCTTATAAAGAAGTTAATCTATCCAATGAAGCGCCTGAAGTTCGTGTTGAGTTAATGCAACGCACTAACCACCGCACTGTGCCACAAATCTTTATTGGTGAACAATTTATTGGCGGTTTTGATCAACTTTATGCTTTAGAGCGTGAAGGCAAACTCGATGATTTATTGGCTTAATCGCCAATAAACATCATCTCTTCATATTAAGGATTAAAGAATGAGTGAAGAACAACAAGCTCCACAATTAGCATTAGAGCGCATTTACACTAAAGATATTTCTTTTGAAGTACCTGGGGCACAAGTTTTTACTAAAGAATGGCAACCTGAGTTAAACATCAACCTTTCTTCTTCTGCAGAAAAAGTTGACCCAACTCATTTTGAAGTTTCTTTAAAAGTTGTTGTTCAAGCAAACAATGCGGGCGATACAGCATTTATCGTTGATGTAACACAATCAGGTATTTTCTTGATTGATGCAGTAGAAGAAGAACGTCTTCCGTACATTCTTGGTGCATACTGCCCGAACATTTTGTTCCCATTCTTGCGTGAAGCAGTAAATGATATGGTTACTAAAGGCAGCTTCCCGCAGTTGCTTCTTACACCAATCAACTTCGATGCTGAATTCGAAGCGAATATGCAACGTGCTCAAGCCGCTGCTGCTGAAGGCCAAGCTTAATCGTAAAGCCTCAGATATAAAAAAGACCGCATTTGCGGTCTTTTTTATTGCCTTTTTAAGGGCTCCTTCTCCCTTTGGGATAAGGTTGGGATGAGGGTGAAATAACCCTCTCCCTAGCCCTCTTCCAAAAGGAGAAGGAACTGAAAGCGAATTATTCAGTATCCAGCATTAACTCAGCGCTCATACCGACAGTATTGAAGCCTGCGTCTACATATAAAATTTCGCCTGTAATACCATTTGCCCAAGGTGAACATAGGAATAATGCTGCATTACCCACATCTTCAATGGTTACATTACGGCGTAATGGTGCAACTTTTTCATTCAAGTCGAGCATTTTACGGAATGATTTAATCCCCGAAGCGGCTAAGGTACGAATTGGACCTGCAGAGATTGCATTCACACGAATACCTTCTGCACCCAAACTTGATGCTAAGTAACGTACACCAGCTTCTAAAGATGCTTTTGCCATGCCCATGACATTGTAGTTTGGCATCACACGCTCAGAACCTTGGTAAGTCAGTGTTAATAAACAACCTTGACGCACTTGCAATAAAGGCTTCGCTGCACGCGCCATTGCTACAAAGCTATAGGCACTGATGTCATGCGCAATTTTAAAGCCATCGCGGTCCGTAATTTCAGTAAAGTCGCCATCTAGCGTATGCGCAGGTGCAAAACCAATTGAATGCACAACGCCATCCAAACCGTCCCAATGTTTTGCAAGTTCTGCAAAAGCTGTATCAATTTCTGCATCTACAGCAACATCACATGGGAACACTAAAGTTGAACCAAATTGTTCTGCAAAATCATCAACACGTTTTTTTAATTTTTCATTTGGGTAAGTAAAAGCAAGTTCAGCACCTTCACGATGTAATGCTTGTGCAATACCAAATGCGATTGATAATTTGCTGGCAATCCCTGCGATTAAAAAGCGCTTACCTGCCAATAGTCCTTGTGCCATGTGAATCTCACTCGAAAAAATTTTAAAGCATAATGCCAAGTCTAAAGCATTTTAGACATTGCATAATGCACCTTTTTTTAAACTTTATCACTCCAGCTTCGCTTCAGCTCAACCAAGAGCAACATTTAAGACAATGCTAAAGCTTCCAAACTATTGCGCCATAACTGGTCTGCAAGTTTCTGTTCATCTTGCCCAAGACTTTGTGCCAAAGCCTGTAAAACATAGGGCAAATTGACAGGCGTATTTCGCGTTCGGCCACCATCACCCAACTGACAACACAGCGGTGTCATGTCTGGGCAATCTGTTTCTAATACCAAATGTTCAGGCCCTAAAGCCTGCACGACCTTATGTAGTTTCTTGGCATTTGGGTTCGTAATTTGCCCTGTCACGCCAATTTTAAAGCCTAAATGAACAAAAGCTTTCGCCTCTTCCACCCCACCACTAAAAGCATGTGCAATGCCACCATGCCGAAACTTTTGGCTTTTCAGCATTTTTAAGACTTCAGCATGAGACTTACGAATATGCAATAAAATTGGCTTTTGATAATGTTGTGCCAGCGTGATTTGACTGGCAAAAAAATACTGTTGCTGTGCAAAAATATCAGGCTGTTTATGCTGTGGCATAAAAGTATCTAAACCAATTTCACCAATGGCCACACACGTTTCTGTTTGTAAAATCTGTTCTAGATCAAACAAATGCTGTTCACGGTGCTGTTCAATATAAAATGGATGCAAGCCTGGCGCTAAATAGCTACGTGGTGCATTTGGCAGCTGTTGTACAAAATGATGACTCTGAATTAATTCTGCAAAGCGTGATTGTAAAAAACCAATATGCACCAAAGCCTCTACGCCTACCGCCTTTGCAGCCTGTGCGAGTTCAGCCCGATCGCCATCAAAGTCAGGCACATCAAAATGCGTGTGCGTATCAAATAAATACATGAATTATTTCGATGCAGTATTTGGTTGTGCTTCAGATGCAACGGTTTCTACTTTAGCTGGTAAATATTGTGCTTTAAGCACTGTTTCCAACTGAGCGTATGGAATCGTTAAACGAGGTAGCCCCACGACGTAAGGTCCAATGTCATATTCACCGTATTGTAAAATCAGACCCTCTTTAGACAAATAATAATTATCGCTCAGCTTAAATTTCCACGCCTGCTCATAATCTTGCACATTGTCTGCCAACTTGGCATCGATGACCCATGTTTTAAATGCCTCATGTGCTAATTGTTCTAAACGCGGCTTTTGCTTTGCTAAAAGTAGTGCATCTAAAGTTACTAATTTTTTACTTTTGAGATCAAAGTTATAATACTGCTGTGCCGACGCGCCATGCGCTCCGCCCAAATAGCTACTGCTATTCAAAACAACAGTCGCAATCGGCTCACCTGAATTTAAGATTTTAGGCTTAATCATCAGACTGATTTTTTGGGCTGAGCTTAAATTTTTCAGCTCTTTATCCAACGCCACAAAAGCCTGTAGATAGGGTTCAAGTTGCTGCTGCATTTTCACTTGTGGTGTTTGTACATCGGCCAGTGATTTTGCCTCGGATGCTACCTGAGCTTCACTGGCTGCTAGGTTTGCCTTTTTCTGTTCAGGCTCTACAGAAAGCATTGCTCCCAATTGCTGTAAAATTTGCTGATCAATAAATTCATCAATAAAGCTTTGATTACTGTTTAAGCGATCCAACGAAATTTCAGGGCAACTTTTGCCATCACACTCAGGCAATTGAATTTTTAATTTTTCTGAATCACCAATTAATTTGGCACTGAGGTCTGGCGCAGGCTTGGTCGCTTTTTCAGGCTCTGCCTTAGGCTCAGCTTGCTGTGGTTGACATGCAACTAAGCCCATGGACAACACTAAAATGCTGAATAATCCTATATTTTTATGTTTTAACATTTTATTAACCTATAGCCTAAAGGTGCGCTTACATCATGTCAGTGATTGCGTGCTTTGTCATTTTCCATACACAAAATGCACCTATTTCCATCACTAAACCAATACATATTTATATCAGATTTCAGCATTTTACTTAAAACATGGAAGGGTAAATATCCGCTTTTAATACTTGTTGGGTTTGTTCTTTGGTTAAATAAATATCCAACTGTTGCCCGTCTTTGACAATTTCGTTAGAACGATAATGCAGACCAATACCTTCTTGGTCAAAGAACCAGTCTGCCTGTCCCCAATATAATTTTTTAGGTGCATCCTTACGCACCAATGTATTTTGTTCTTTGAGCCATTGGGCATAGGCTTTTTGTACAAAAGCGTCCATTTTAGCCTGTTGTTTTGGCTCTATAATATCAAGCGCGGTTAAATTTTTTTGCGTACGGCGGTCCGCGACAAAAAAGTAATACCGCTCTTTTACTTTAATATTTTCTTGGGCACTATCGACCCCCACTTGCATCAACACAAATTGATTCCGCTGATACGGAATTCGCGTATATACCGCCAACTCATAAGCATGATTGGCCTTAAATTCAGCTTGCCATGCATCCGATTTTTTAACATAAGCATTTACAGCTTGTTGCAAACTCATTTGTTGCTTTAAGCCAATTTGGTCTTGAATCACTTGCGCCTGCTTTTGTTCAATCCACGTATTTAACCAGCTATCTTTGGTTTTTAAGGTTTGAATTTCTAACTCAATACAATTTTTAGTTTCGCAAAAAGGCAAAGCGATTTGTGCTGTTTGTTCTTGAATATTTAGGTACGGCAATACTTCTGCTAATTCTTTTTTGGGTGTAGCCTGTACTGGTTCTGAAGCAACCTTAGCATCGGATGCTGGCTGTTTTGCGCGATCATCACAGCCACTCAATCCAATACTGAGTGCGATGAATGACAAAAAGGCGGTGTGCTGAAGTAGCTTCATAACAAGCAAATAACCTATAAAAGTTAAGTTAAATTTATCACAAATTAAAACAGCTTCCTAAGAAGCTGTTTTCAATAAATCAGATACTGGTAAAACTAAAGCATATTTTTAGTGTTCACGGGTATTGCGGAACACAATATCAGGATAACGCTCTTGCATTAGCTGTAAGTTCACACGGCTTGGTGCAAGATAGGTTAAATGACCACCACCATCGACAGACAATTGGTCATGTGCTTTTTTCTTAAATTCATTGAATTTTTTCTCATCATCACACGATACCCAACGTACAGTGTTGATGCTGACAGGCTCGTATACACAATCCACTTTGTATTCTTCTTTCAAGCGGTATGCAACCACTTCAAACTGAAGTACACCGACAGCACCAACAATCAAGTCGTTACTGTTTTGAGGCATGAACACCTGTGTTGCACCCTCTTCCGAAAGTTCTTTTAAGCCTTTTTGTAACTGCTTAGATTTTAATGGATCTTTTAAGCGTACGCGACGGAACATTTCTGGTGCAAAGTGTGGAATACCTGTGAATTGAAGCTTTTCACCTGATGTAAAGGTATCGCCAATTTGAATGGTCCCGTGGTTATGCAAACCAATAATATCACCCGGCCACGCCTCTTCTAAATGCTGACGGTCGCCTGCTAAGAAGGTTAATGCATCTGAAATACGCACATCTTTATCTAGACGTACATGCTTCATTTTCAGGCCTTTTTCATATTTACCCGAACAGATACGCATAAAGGCAATACGGTCACGGTGTTTTGGATCCATGTTGGCTTGAATTTTAAATACAAAGCCTGTGAAGCCTTCTTCAGTCGCGTCCACTTTACGGTCTTGTGTTGGATGTGCTTTTGGTTCTGGTGCATAGTTACTAAATGCATCTAGTACATGGTCTACACCAAAGTTGCCAAGCGCAGTACCAAACAATACAGGCGTTTGACGACCCGCTAAAAACTCTGCACGATCCAATGGTTCATTGGCCATTTGTACAAGTTCTAATGATTCTTCAAACGCTGCCCAAGCCAACTCGCCTACTTTTTCACGTAAGTCTGGGTAGTCATAGCCATCACGGATTTCAATGTCTGTAATGGTTGAACCAAAGCCTGCTTTATATACATAAAACTTTTCTTCGATAAGGTTGAATACACCAGCGAAGTCACGACCTGTACCTAAAGGCCAAGTTAAAGGTACACATTTAATTTTGAGGACGTTTTCAATTTCATCTAGCAATTCTAATGGCTCACGAATTTCGCGGTCCATTTTGTTGACGAATGAAATGATTGGTGTGTCACGCATACGACACACTTCCATCAATTTAATCGTACGGTCTTCGACACCTTTTGCACCATCAATCACCATAAGTGCAGAGTCAACCGCAGTTAATGTGCGATAAGTATCTTCAGAGAAATCTTCATGCCCTGGGGTGTCGAGAAGGTTAATCATCTTGTCTTTGAATGGGAACTGCATGACTGACGTGGTAATTGAGATTCCACGTTCTTTTTCCATTTCCATCCAGTCAGATGTTGCCGCACGGTCAGACTTACGGCTTTTTACCATCCCAGCAACCTGAATTGCTTGTCCCCATAACAGTAGTTTTTCTGTCATGGTGGTTTTACCCGCATCGGGGTGGGAAATAATCGCGAACGTACGACGCTGAGCGACCTGTGTCGCTAATTCATCTTTAAAACTCATGGAAAGACACCTACTGCAGACGCGCAGCGCAAAAGACCAAATCTGATCAAATCAAAAATTGGCGATATTGTAGCAGATTTCTTTCGGTATTCCTCCACCCTCACATACACACCAAAATACATGATTACACTTTAGCAGTCCGCATTTCATCCGCTTCTTCGTCATGCCTTCAATCAACTTGGAATTCTTTATTGTTCAATTAAAAAAGACTGACCAGCTTATAATAGAGCCAACATTTCCAAGGTAATTTTTTTCACAGCATCACGACTTTGAATAATATGTGCTTGAATACTCTCCAAGGCTAAATCTTTATTTTTGCTAAGGATCTGTTCCAATATCTTTTGATGTTCTGCATAGGTTGCGTCAATACGATAATCTTTAGAAAAATCTAAACGGCGAATAATACGGATTTTTTCACTCACATCCCGATGCACCTTTGCCATTTCACTATTGCCGATTGCTTCAACCAATTGGCAGTGAAAAACTTCATCTTGCATAGATAAAGTTTTTAAATCATGCAAATACTGTTCAGGCGGAATACACCACAAATTCACCAATGTCTGTAAAGCCTGTTTGAGTTGTTCTTGTTCCATTTTACAGAGCTGCTCAATGGCATAGCATTCCAGCAAAATCCGTAAATCGTACAGTTCTTCGTAGGCTTTAAAATTGAGTGGCTTCACTTCCCAACCGCTGCGAAAATGCACCCGTACATAACCATCTTGCTGTAAACGGTATAAAGCCTGCCGTACGGGTGTACGGCTGACTTCATACAATTCTGCAATTTCAGATTCGGTAAAACGTGCACCCGGTTTGAGCTGAAAATCAAAAATATCGTTTTTTATTTTTTGGAAAACCAGCTCAGACAAGTTGTCTGAGCTTTTCCCAACAATGGCTGAGCTCATGTTTATTCCATATAAACCAGCGGTTCACCGCTATGTACCGTTTGTCCCGCACGGCAGATAATTGCTTTCACTATGCCGTCATCATCGGCATAGACTGGAAGCTCCATTTTCATCGCTTCAATAATGGCTACAGTATCGCCTTTCTTCACAGACTGTCCAGCTTCGACAAAAATTTTCCAAATGTTGCCGGTCATCGATGCATTTAAGGCTGCATATTGACTATAGTCGGTATCATCCTGCAGGATTTCCATTTCCGCAGGTGCATCGAACTCATCTTTCCAGCGTTCAACTTCAGTTGTAAATGCTTGTTGTTGCTGTGCTTTAAACTCAGCAATACTGTCCTTCTCTGTTTCCAAAAAGGCTTGATAAGCAGCAAAATCAAATTCAGTTTCTTCAATTTTGATTTCCGCCACACCATTGGCAAAGTCAGCACGGAATTGATCGAGTTCAGCTTCGGTTACTTCGTAATATTTAATTTGGTCAAAGAAGCGTAAGAACCATTGCTGATCACCAAACTGCTTGTTCTTTTTAAACTTATTCCAAATGGGCAAGGTACGGCCTATCAATTGATAACCGCCCGGTGAGTCCATGCCATAGATACACATGTACATACCGCCAATACCGACTGTACCTTCGGCAGTAAAGGTACGTGCAGGGTTATATTTCGAGCTGAGCAAACGATGACGCGGATCAATTGGAACGGCACAAGGTGCGGTTAAATACACATCGCCCAAACCTAAAATCAGGTAATTGGCATCAAAAATGATGTCTTTGACTTGCTCACGGCTGTCTAAGCCATTAATGCGCTGAATGAAATCGACGTTATTTGGCAACCACGGCGCTTTGGCACAGACACTTTCTTGATAACGTTCTACAGCACCTAAAGTTGCCGAATCCTCAAATGCCATCGGCAAGTGAATAGTACGAGATGGAATTTTGATTTGGCTCAAATCGCCCATCTCATTTTCGAGACCCAATAAAAACTGGATCAAATTCGCTTGGCTGAAACGCAATCCATCATATTTAATTTGCAGTGAACGCACACCCGGTGAAAGCTCTAAGATGCCATCAATATTCGCTTCACGAATCAGCTGCATCAGTCGATAAACACGTAAGCGCAATGCAAGGTCGAGAACGTTTTCGCCATATTCAAGCAAGATGTAACTGTCACCTGCCTGACGGTAGACTGCTTTCGGCGCATGCATATCTGCTTCACGAACCGCCAATATCCCTTCAGGCTTGCATTCAAAAGTTGCCACCTCTGACTTTTCAGGTGCTTGAGCAAAGCTTTGGATATCGGCAATTTGCTGAACTTCCAAGGCATTGGCTTGTTCCACACTCATCGGGTAGAAACTGATGCTGTCATCCGCCTTCAGTTGACCAATCTTCCAAAGTTCTGCTTTGGCAATCGTCACTGGGCAAACAAAGCCACCGAGGCTTGGGCCATCTTTGGCCAAAATCACTGGAAAATCACCAGTGAAGTTAATCGCCCCAATAGCATATTCACAGTCATGCACATTGGATGGATGCAAACCTGCTTCACCGCCATTTTCACGTGCCCAGCTTGGTGTCGGGCCAGTTAGGCGAATACCTAAACGGTTTGAGTTAAAGTGTACATTCCATGTTGAAGCAAAAAATTCTTCAATATATTCAGGTTTAAAGAAATCTGGTGCACCATGTGGACCATAGAGCACGCCAATTTTCCATTCTCTGCCATAGCTTGGAATACGCTCTGCTGCCAAAGCTTGCGGTGCTGCTGTTGCAACTTCCAATCCATCTAAAGGCAGGCTTGGATTAACCATTTTAATCATGTCGCCTGCGCGCAGCACTCGCCCTGCATGACCGCCAAAATTACCCAATGCAAAGGTTGAACGACTGCCTAGATATTCAGGTACATTTAGTCCGTTGCGGATTGCAAGATAAGTACGGCAACCTGATTCAACTTGTCCGAGTGCCAAAGTTTGCCCGGCTTTGATGCTGATCGGCTGCCAAAAATCGACATTTACTCCATCTAGAGTCGCGCTGCATGGCGCACCTGCTAAGGCTACGATGCTATCGGCATGAAATTTTAGACTTGGCCCTTGTAAGGTAAATTCAAAGCCTGCTGCCGATTTTGGATTACCCACAACTTGATTGGCCAATTGAAATGCATAATCATCCATCGGGCCTGATGGCGGTACACCAATATCCCAATAGCCCACACGCCCCGGATAGTCTTGAATCGTACTTTGCGTTCCCGGTTGTAGCACTTCAATCACATTTGGAACGTATTTAAAATCATCCAGCAGACGTGTCCAGATTTGCATATTTTCAAAGCGTGCATCTGATACTACGGTATGCGCATAGTCTAAGTTGGTACTGATGCCATTCAGGCGGGTTTCAGCCAAGGCTGTTTTTAGCTTAGCAATCGCACTGTCTCTGTCTGCTGCATGCACAATAATTTTGGCAATCATCGGGTCAAAATATTGTGAAATTTCAGTGCCTGTAGATACCCACGTATCCACACGGATGTCTTCAGGGAAATACACATCCGTGAGTACACCCGGACTTGGCTGGAAGTTTTTCACTGGGTCTTCCGCATAGATTCGCACTTCAATGGCAGCGCCATTGGGCTGAATATTGCTGAGTTTTTCCCAATCTAAAGCATCACCTGCCGCCACTTTGAGCATGCATTCAATCAGATCTAAACCCGTCACCATTTCAGTGACTGGATGTTCAACCTGCAAACGGGTATTCACTTCAAGGAAATACACTTCATCACGGGCAGCATCATAGATAAACTCAACTGTGCCTGCGCTGCGGTATTTCACCAATTGTCCGAGCTCTACAGCAGCACGGTGCAATTTTTGACGGGTCGCTTCTGGTAAATGCGGTGCTGGTGTTTCCTCCACCACTTTTTGGTTACGGCGCTGCAATGAACAGTCACGCTCACCAAAGGCAACGACTTGACCTAAACCATCACCAAAAATTTGTACTTCTACGTGACGAGCTTTATCGACAAAACGTTCGAGAAACACACCCGCATCTTTAAAGAACTGCTCGCCTAGACGCTTTACACTTTCATACGCATCTTTTAATGATTGCTCATCATCACAGCGGGTTAAACCAATCCCACCACCGCCAGCGGTGCTTTTCAACATGATTGGATAACCAATCTCTGCAGCAGATGCGAGTGCTTCATCCAAATTTGCCAATAATCCTGTGCCCGGTGTCATGGGCACATTGGCGGCAGCTGCCAATTCACGTGCACGATGCTTCAAACCAAACTCTAAAATTTGTTCAGCCGTTGGCCCCATAAAGGCAATGTTATTTTCTTCACATGCACGGGCAAAGTCGGCACTCTCTGACAAAAAACCATAACCGGGAAATATTGCTTCAGCGCCAGTTTGTTTGGCTGCTTGAATCAATTTTTCAATACTTAAATAAGTCTCTGCAGGCTTAACACCTTCAAGCGACACCGCCACATCTGCATCTAACACATGCTGTGCATAACGGTCTGTCTCTGAGTACACGGCAACCGACTGAACACCGAGTTTCTTTAATGTACGAATCGCACGAACAGCAATTTCACCACGGTTTGCAATTAAAACTGTTTTAAACATGATTATTTCCCCGAATTTTTTAATTTGATTTTGCTGTTGTTGCTTGCAGTGATTGGATATAGGCGCGCCAGCCACCAAATTCACTGATATTTTTTGCACCGTTTAGGCCATAGGGTTCGCAAATAAAGCCTTTCACCCAACGTCCATCGGCAAGCTCGACATTGCCCATACCGAGCGGTGTTGGAATTTCAGCGACAAATTCACCAAAGCGTGCTTTTGGAATATCCCAAAGCTCGACAATAATTTTTTGACCCGCTTCCTGACGCGCTAAACCTGGTTTCGGCGGTACTGTGCCCGGCAGTGCATAGAGGGCGTAATCGGAAGAAGTGGTTGTGGTTTCGACATGCACGGCTTGGCGTGTTGTCAGTTGGAAATTCAGTGGCATACCTGTGAGATGTGCCCCTATGACTGCAACACGAAAATGCTGCGCGGATGGTGCAGAAATGACTGAAGCTGTTTCAGACAATGTTTTAGCTACTGCACCGAGTGGTAATTTCAGATGGTTTTGCCATTTTTCTGCAAAATCTGCTAAAGCCGTATCGTGCCAAGCCGGTGCAATGAATGTGATTCCAAAAGGCAGCCCGTCGGCACGAAAGCCTGCGGGTACAGCGATGGCACTCAGGTCTGCTAAATTGGTAAAGTTGGTATAGGTGCCAAAGTGGCTATTATTTTCAATTGGCGCCTCAGCCATTTCAGCCAGTGTGTGAATGGTTGGCGAGCTTGGCACCACTAAGGCATCAAATTGGGCCAAGGTTTGCTGAATGTCTCGAGCCAATTCTTGCTTTAAATATTCGGCGTTATAGGCATCCACCGCACTGTACTGCTGCCCTTTTTGAATGATTTCCAAAACTGTTGGATCAAAGTCTTGTACCGATGTTTCTAATAAATCTGCAACTGCAGCAGTACGCTCTGCGACCCATGACCCTTGGTAAAGTTGGCTCGCCAATTGACTAAAAGCACTGAAATCAATTTCAGTCAGTTCTGCGCCTAAGTTTTTTAATTCAGTCAGTGCTTGCTGGAATGCATCCGCCGATTGAGCATCGCCAAAAAATTCTAATTGTTTTGGAATGGCTAATTTTAATTGTGTGCTGAACTTTGCAGGCGCTGTAGCTGGATTCACACGTGAATAGCTGTCGCTTACATCAAAACCTTCCATAACATCTGCCACAGCAGTTGCATCAGCGACGGTTAAGGCAAAAATTGAAATACAATCTAGGCTCTTACAGGCAGGCAATAAGCCTGTATTTGAAAAGCGGCCTTTGGTTGGCTTTAAACCGACAATATTATTGAAAGCTGCAGGTATACGCCCTGAGCCTGCTGTATCTGTACCGAGCGCAATCGGGACTAAACCACGCGCCACCACACTGCCTGAACCAGAGCTTGAACCACCGCTTACATAGTCAGGATTAAAACTATTTGGCACGGCACCAAATGGTGAGCGTGTACCAACCAATCCTGTGGCAAATTGATCTAAATTGGTTTTGCCTACAATAATCGCACCCGCTTGTTTTAAGCGTTGTACCACATAGGCATCTTCAGTTTTAATTTCAGTAAATAATTTAAACGCAGCCGTTGACGCAAAGCCTGCCACATCAATATTGTCTTTCACTGCAATAGGCACACCAAACAAAGGTAAGGCAGTCGCATTTTCAATTTGTTTTAAAACTTCAATCTGCGCAGTTATTTGTTCTATCGATGCAATTGAAATCCATGCTGGGTCTACGCGATCAAATTGCTCGACCAAGGCATATAAGTCTTCAAGTTGAAGTGTGTTGTTTGCGTAGCCCGCTTTCCATTCCGCTAAAGTCCAGCCTAAAGTTTTTATTGGGTTCATTGATGTGCTCATTCTTGTATCCAAGTTTGAATACTGTATTGCACACATCATGCCAAAATAATATTTTTATTATTTTTCAATATCTTACTTATTAAATATAATTATTTTTATTTATTTCAGACCTGTCATCATACACCTCTGTTCTAAAATAGAACATTCGTTCACTTTATTTGCACCATGTCAGTTTGAACCGAAAATACAGATCAGCTGGCTCCTGCATCATAAAGCTTATCTTTAATTCAAAGCACAATTCACTTCTGCATTTTGGCTACAGCATAATGGAGAAACCAGCACTGAAGCTAACCTTATAGCATTAAACCTTACTCATTAAACATATTCACGTGACTCTAGGCGTACTACATCTACAGGCAATCCCAATAAATACCCTTGCATTTGTTGGCAGCCTAAACGCGTTAAGATTTCCGCTTGCAAAGGTGTTTCCACCCCTTCTGCTGTCACGGTCAGACCCAGTTTAATCGCCAGATGCACAATACTTTCTAAAATCATTTCTTCTTTGGAAGATGCCGTTAAATCATGAATAAAGCCTTTATCAATTTTTAACTCATCCACAGGTAAATTTTTTAAATATAAAAAGCTCGAATGGCCTGTACCAAAGTCATCAATAGCCAGCTTGATCCCCATACTGCGTAAATGCTCAAAAGTACGAATACTAATATCGATATGGAGCATGGCTGTAGATTCAGTGATCTCAATCATTAAATGATTAGGATTAATACGATAGCGATCAAATAGCGTTTCAAGGGTTGAAAATAAATGTTTATGCTCGAATTGAATCGCAGAGAGGTTGACTGCAATCGGAAGAAACTGCTCATTTTCGCTGTCTTCCCAGAGTTGAATCTGCTTACAGGCTTGCTCAAGTGCCCAATATCCCATTGGAATAATGAGGCCTGTTTTCTCTGCTCCTCCAATAAACATATTAGGTGTCAGCAAACCCAATGTTGGATGTTTCCAACGGATAAGGGCTTCTACGCCACACATGCTTAAATCGCTGGCATTAAACTTCGGCTGATAAAACAAAATAAACTGCTGTTCTTCGACTGCTTTATACAAGTCATTAATCAACTTGGTTTGGCTTTTGGTTTCGTGTTGATCAATGGTATAGCTAAATATGGAATAGGTATTGCGACCTTGATATTTCGAAGTCAGCATCGCAGCATCGGCATTGATTAATAAGTCTTGTAAATTACTGCCATGCTCAGGATACATTGCAATCCCAATACTGCCGGACAAATTAATTTCTTTACCTGCAATTAAAAAACTTTCTTGTACGATTTCTAAAATACGCTGCGCAACTTGTGAAGCTTGCTCTGTTTCGGTGTGTTCTAACACCATCAAAAACTCATCACCGCCAATTCTTAATAATTTTGAATTTTGATCCAGCAAACGGTGCATGCGATTGGCCAATTGAATCAACAATTGATCGCCAACATGATGGCCAAATACATCATTTACAGCTTTAAAGCGGTCTAAATCGATATATAAAAATGCAATTTTTTCTTGACTGCTTCGATGCTCCGTAAACAATAAATGTGCATATTCAGCTAAATACAAACGATTGGGTAATTTGGTTAAATTGTCTTGTACTGCTTGATTGGCCAGTTCTTTGTTGGCCTTCGAGAGTTGCTTATTACGGTCTTCTAACCGTTGTTCAAGTAGCGCGACACTAAAAGCAGCAATAAAAATTAAAGCTGTAACAAAGAGCACGGTAAATAGCAACATATCATGGCTAGATTGTGCCTGAAGTAAACGCTGTGTAGCATCTATTTTTATAAACTTTGTCGCAGCCATGCCAATAAAATGCATGCTTACGATCGTCATAGTTAAAATCGCTGATACAGCCAATTTACCCAAAGTATTACGGTACTGATTTAATTTATTTTTAAAAGCCAACCAAAAAGTTAAGCCAGAACCACAAATCGCGACCACAATAGAACAAGTCACCACCAGTGGATCATAGTAAATATCATGTTGTTGTACGATCAGGCCCATCATGCCCGTATAGTGCATACCTGAAATACCCAACCCCATTAGCACTGCGCCTAAAATTAAGCGAGCAAATGGTAAAGTTTGGCGTGTGGTTAACCAAACCACAAAAGTAGATGCAATAAAAGCAATAATGTATGAAGTAAACGTTAAACCAAAATCAAAATGATAAGGTGCAGGCATCGTGCTAGCTTGCATACCTATAAAGTGCATGCACCAGATTGCCGCCCCTAAAATGATACCGCTTGCCACCAAGATCATTCTTTCGTATTTAGGCTTAGAACTGCGAAATACCAACTGTTCTAAAGAAACTGCTAAATAACAGACCACCAAGGTCACCAATACTGATCCAAGCACTAGACTGTAATCATAATGTATATGAGTCATATTTAGCTTTTCCGCATCAGCTCTGATTATTGTTCTTTGTACCCAAAATGCTACACACAAAAAAAGGTGGATGAATAGGCTTTTATTAAAAGACTACCTATAAAACAACCAATTGCCTTAAGAATCCATTACTCTGTGTATAAGGTCAAGTATTTATTCTGCGTTTTATTACCCCTTGTCGAAATCCTGAATTTTGATTTGAATTAGGTCACTCAACTGACAGAAGTTGCTAATTTATACCGATTTACGTCACTTTTCCATTAAAAAACCAGTGCATTCATAAATGCACTGGTTTCATTTTCATCTTATAAAATGATTTAAGAAGCTGGCTTATGTTTCGCCTGTAAACTTGCATAATCCAACAGTACATTGGCTGCTTCTTTGACGAAGGTTTCTTCCTCAGGCAATGCAGGGCGTTGATTTGCTTTCATCTTGGCACGCGACTCGACCAAAGCATCCAATGAAGCCTGATAGCTTTCCCAATTGCTATATGGTTTCAATCCTGTTGCTGTACGACGTGCATTTTCTGCATCTAAAGTCTTTTGCTCAAGATCAAGCAACTCTTTTTTGCGTTGCTGTAAATCAAGCACCAATTGCTTTTGCTCATCAGTTTTTTTAGCAAGGCTGGTGCGTTGCTCTAAATACTTAAACTGAGGATCAAGGCTGACACGTTGTTGCGATGATTTCACTAGGTCAGGCACATAGTTTTTGATTGAGCCTTCACGTTTGAAGGGTGCTGTTGGAATCGTGTCCCATTGCAATGCATTTTTTGCCTTACGCTCACCAAATTCTTCATTGTAAATATCGACCAATTTTACATCTGGAATCACGCCTTTGTTTTGGGTACTTCCACCGGTAATACGGTAAAACTTACGTTGTGTGAGCGTTGCTTGACCATAAGCCAAAGAGTCCAACTGCACTTGAGCTGTACCCTTACCTGTAGTTGTACTACCAATCACAATACCGCGCTCATAGTCTTGAATCGCCGCTGAATAAATTTCACTTGCCGATGCAGAAGCAAGGTTAATCAGTACAGCCAATGGGCCTGCATAGGTTTGTGCGCCACCATCATCATCTTCAAACACACTGACATTGCCATTGCCATCGCGAATTTGTACCACTGGACCTGATTTAATCACTTGCCCCAACATGCGCGATACTTCATCCAAAGAACCACCTGGGTTATTACGTAAATCGATAATAATCCCTGCCACATTTTGAGCATTTAATGCTTTTAGCGCTTTATTGGTGTCTTCAGACACAGAACGATAATCTGCACCCGCACGACGTGCACGATAGTTCAAATAGAATGATGGGATTTCAATCACACCAAACTTATAGTTTTTGCCATCACGCTGAATATCCACTGTACGTGAACGTACGCCTGCATCTTCTTCTTGAATCACGTCACGGACAATCGTCACGTTACGTGCTTGACTCATAGAAGCACCTGCACCCAATAAACGTACCGTCACTTTAGTGCCACGCTTACCGCGAATTAAGCCCACAATTTCATTGCTCGGCCAACCCACAACGTCCACCATTTTGTCGCCATCTTGTGCCACACCAATGATGCGATCACCTGATTTAACTTGGCCTGATTTACTCGCTGGACCACCTTCTACAATGGTTTCAATCTTGGTGTAATCTTCATTGCCACGCTCTGGACGGATCGATACCCCAATCCCCTCAAGTTGCAACGTCGTTTGACGGTTTAGCTCCATCGCATCTACAGGCGGGAAATAGTTACTGTGTGGATCATAAGTCAGCATCATTGCATTGAGTGTTTTATCTAACACATCATCGCTTTTTAAACGACTAACACGTTCTAATTGACGGGTATAACGCTTAGTTAAGGTCTGAACTGGGGTTAAATCTTCTGGGCCTTTTAAATCTTGCCCATTGGCTAATTCAGGATTGTCCTTTAAAGCTTTTTGCTTGGCTTGTTCTTCTTCTTTACTGATCGTAAGGTTTATCAGTTGCGACACCAGCATTTTGTTCCAATGCGCACGCTGTTCTGCTTCAGTTTTAAAGAACGGTGCTTTTTCACGATCAGTTTCAATCACGACATTGGGTTGATTTAAATTTTGTGGTTTTTTAAGTTCAGCCAAAATATAGCTATAGAATTGCTTTAAGCGCTCGCGATACTGTGCATGAATTTCATAAGGGCCAGACAAATTACCAGCTTTTAAATTCGCACCAAAACTTGGGCCAAAGCGTTTTTTATAATCTTCAACTTCGGATGCCAAGAACAACGAATGTTCAGGGTCTAGACTGTCTAAATAAAAATCTAGAATACGATTAGATGTATTGGCATCTAAACGCTGATTTAGGTAATGCTGACGATCCACCAAAGTTGCAAGCTGGCGCGAAACCAAGGCTTGCTCTTGTGTCGGTTGAATCGATTGAGTTGTTGCTGGCGCACTTTCTGCCGCAATTGCTTCATTCACAACATGTGTAAAAAATAAACCACCTGTTGCCAAGGCAACGGCGCAAGCTAAAGTTTGAAGTTTCATATCTCTGTCGTACTTCCTTGGTTTACGAACCAAATTGCCTTGTCATTTTTGGACTAGAATTAAATATTTTCAAAATCTTAAATGACTTAATCTGTTTATGTCGTGTAGTTTTATCATAATCTGTGCTGACAAAGTGTAGCAAAACATTGCAGAATTCAGGTATTGTTTTTCCCTAAAAATACCAACACGGACCCCCGAATATGATTGGCGCATTAATGCTCGACATTGCTGGCACAGAACTTACTCAAGAAGATATTGAACTATTAAAGGCACCGCAAGTCGGAGGCATGATTTTATTTGGTCGAAATATTGTCTCACCACAACAAGTTCGTGCCTTAACCGACCACATGCGCCAAATTCGCCCTGACATTTTAATTGCTGTCGATCAAGAAGGTGGTCGCGTACAACGCCTAAAAAATGGTTTTACCCTGCTTCCTGCTATGGGCCAGTTTGGCGAACTTTACTTAACCGAACCTGAAAAAGCCCTCGACTTGGCCGAACAATGTGGTTGGCTCATGGCCACGGAAGTTTTGGCCGTAGGCATCGACTTCAGTTTTGCACCTGTGCTCGATCTGAATGACATTAGTGATGTGATTGGTGACCGTGCCTTTGCCAAAAATATGCAAGACATTGTGCCTTTGGCTAGTGCCTTCCTCAAAGGCATGAAACGTGCAGGCATGGCATCTACAGGTAAGCATTTTCCAGGCCATGGTTCTGTTCAAGCAGACTCACATGTGGCAACTGCGGTGGATAGTCGTAGTTATGAAGAAATTTATCAAAAAGACATGCAAAGCTTTATCCAATTGCAACCACAGTTAGATGCCTTAATGCCTGCGCATGTGATTTATGAAAATGTTGACCCAAATCCTGCAGGTTTCTCGCCTTATTGGATTCAAAAGGTATTACGCCAAGAATTACAATTTGATGGCGTACTGTTCTCTGATGATTTAAGTATGCAAGCAGCCTGTGTAGCTGGCGGTGCCGATGCACGTATTCAAGCCGCTTTAAATGCAGGTTGTGATATGGGACTGGTTTGTAATAACCGTGAATCGGCTTGCACTGCATTGGCCGGTATTGAGCATTTACCGCTGCCAAATCAACAGCGCCTAGAACGTATGCGTGGCAACATTCCACACATTCAGATTGGTGAACAACTGGAGTTAGGTGCGGAATGGGCAAGCATCCGTGACCGTATTACTGCATTTAAGCAAGGTCTAAGCGTTTAAACGCTATTTTGACAAAATCAATCAGCACTTTTAAGCAAAAGGAACACGACAAGTTGTTCCTTTTTCTTTATGATAAAAACAACAATACATTGCAATATAAAGCAAAAAAAATTAAAAGAAAATCTAGGGCTTATTTCTTATGACTCAACAACTTTCTGTACATCGTCATATTTCGTTTACAGCGCATTATACAGGCTATATTTGGTACAGCATGGGGATTTCAAATCCAGTTTTTGCGACCTCTAAAGGTAAGTTTTTAGCAAAGTTGGTACATCCACTCGAAAGCTGGGCCGAAAAGCATGTGGGTGGCAGTATGCGCACCACACTCAAACAACGCCACACCCTCATTGACTGTGAACTGACACAGTTAATTCAAAAACACCCACAACTACAAGTACTTGAGATTGCCTGTGGCCTATCGCCTCGCAGTTGGAACTTTCGTCAAAAATTTCCAACGATTGATTATCGCGAGCTCGATTTGCCAGACATGGCCAAAATTAAAACCCAAGCACTACAAAAGTTAGATCAAAATGCACCTGAAGTACTCACCGCAGATATTTTTAGCCAAGACTTTGAGCGCATTTTTCAAGTTTTCGACCCAAAGCGCCCATTGGTGATTATCAGCGAAGGCCTGATTAACTACTTCGATAAAACCTTACTCAATCGCTTATTACAAGGCATTAGCGAATATGGGCAAGACTTTGAACAATTACATTATTTGACCGATATTTACCCTGAACCCGTCAAAAACAAACTGGCCAATTTTATTTGGACCAGCAGTAAACTATTAAAAGTAATGTCTCGCAGTTCTTTTACTTTTCATTTTATCAATCCGTTGCAAATTCATGAGTTTTTTCAAAATGCTGGCTTCCAGCAAGTTGAGGTACTCCAACCCATCAATAGCCTCACAAAACCCAATGCCAGCAATGTAATTCCCTTTCTCTCCCCTGACGAACACGGCGGGGACTTGGTATGGGTCATTCATGCAGTCATAAAAAAACAGCGCTCATAGCGCTGTTTTTTATTTGGAATAAGCATACTAAGTGAATTAGCAGACCTCATCCAATAACGCCACTTGAACTTTTTGACGCTGAATAAAACGCAGTAAACGCTCAGCAATATCAAAACTACCATGCTTAAATAAGGCGCGAATTTCATGCTGCTCAGTTTCAAAAATCAAACATTCAATTTGAAATGGGCCTTCTTCATCTTCTAAATGCAGTGCCAAATCACGAGGATATTGTGCTGCTTGCACAACTGCCTGCTCAGTTTGCAAAGTGAGTAATACACCAAAGTAATTCAGATCAACAATTGTAGTTTCTAAACATAAATCCGAATGGCGATGCGTTAAGACTGTGTCCGCTTGATGTACGGTCACACGCGCTTCACCACGACGATCAATCTGCGCCATTTGCTCACGTGTCATTGGGATAATGCCATCTAAAGACTGAATAGACTCCCCACGCAAAAAGGTTGCAAATAAGCCCATGGTTTCTTTACGGCGCTGTAACTGAGGAACATGGTCTGCATTGGCAATCACCGCAAACTGCATATTTGGACATTGCAATGCGAAGTTGGCATTTTCATGAGGCAAGGTAAAACTATCATATTGCCCACATGCAACTAAAACATCACATTCAGGAATTGGTACATTGGTTAAGCGCAGTAAGCGATTACAGTTAATGTCATAACGCTCTTGTTCTGTGGCCGTAAACTCTGCCATTTGACGGAAGAACAAACGCTTCGCTGTCGGCGACATTCGGGTTAAATCCATTTTGGCATGGTTCACCAAATACAAAATCACCGCTTGGCCAAACTCATCCATGCGCTGTTCTTTCATAAGATGTAAGGATTCTTCCAATAGCATGCGCCAGCTTTTACGGGTTTTTTGCATCACCCCCATCAAAATCATGCGCTCTACAACATCTGGACGCTGATGTGCCAAACAGGATGCCACCACTGATCCCAAAGACATCCCCAATACAGCCACTTTAGGCATGTGTACCAGATCTAACCACGTACCAAGCATGCCAGCAAGGTCTTCCAATTCTAAAGTGCCTGCAGAGACGCCTGTATCTACATTGGTAATTTGTTGATTAGCGCCCATTGAAGGTAAATCAATCAGAATAATCGGGCCTGCATCAAACAATTGTTCAACGCAATATTTATAAGAATTAAAATTTTGAAAAGCCCCACCAATAATGACCATTGGTGTTCGATGTAAGGTATCTGCACGAGCGATGGCCATATATTCGACTTTCCAACCATCGATCCAAGTCGTACGTGGTGGTTGTTTAAAGCTGTTGCGGTCGTATAAATCAAAGAAACCGTAATGCGTACTTGCCTGTACTTCAGGTTCCATTTGGATAACGGAATTCATATTCCTTTCCTCCATCCTTGCTTATTTTTATTGTGCAAGAAATCAATTAGAGATCTCTGCTTGCTTCAAGCATCCTGCTCTGTCGCGAATTTATCAGACGTCAATGTCGTTTATGTTTCATTCTATACAGGAGATGTTTTTACAAGCAACTGCTTCTTGCACCACTCATCTGTTTTCAAGTGAAAAACATTTTCAAAATGTGAATAACACGACTGTTTCACACGTTTTTTCTTCTTGAGACTTCTTTGCGAACAGATAGACTGCTAATATCAAAGGGTAATTTTTATGTGATCACAGCGCTATGCAAGAGTCTATTGAACAATATATGCACACGGTAGGTCAGCAAGCACGTCAAGCATCCCGCGTGCTTTCCAGTGCGTCTACCCAAATTAAAAATCATGCGTTATCTGCTATTTACACTGCTTTAGAAAACAATGAAGTAGAGATTTTAGCAGCCAACAAAAATGATATGGCTAAAGCACACAACAACAATTTAGACAGTGCGCTTCTTGATCGCTTAGAACTTACCCCCACACGCTTTAAAGGCATGCTACATGGCCTAAAAGATGTGATTGCTCTGACAGACCCCATTGGTGAAATTACAGATTTGGCTTACCGCCCTTCGGGTATTCAACTGGGTAAAATGCGCGTACCGCTAGGTGTTGTCGGCATGATTTATGAATCACGCCCGAATGTAACCTTAGAAGCTGCCTCACTGGCCCTTAAGTCTGGTAATGCCATTATTTTACGTGGTGGTTCAGAAGCCTTGGAATCAAACCAAGCGATTGCAGCAGCCATTCAACATGGCTTAAAAGCATCGGGTTTACCTGAGTCTTGTGTACAGGTCATTAAAACCAAAGATCGTGAGGCGGTGGGTCAGCTCATTACCATGTCCGAATATGTTGATGTGATTGTGCCACGCGGTGGTAAAGGACTGATTGAACGTATTACCAATGATGCACGCATTCCTGTGATTAAACATTTAGATGGTAACTGCCATGTTTATGTAGAAGCGCAAGCAGACTTACAAAAAGCCTTGCCAATTGCACTCAATGCCAAAACACACCGTTACGGCGTATGCAATGCCATGGAAACCTTGTTGGTCGATGAAAAAGTGGCTGATGAATTTTTACCGCGTATTGCCGAATTGTATGCAGAAAAGCAAGTTGAACTCCGTGGTTGCCCAAATGTACGTCGCATCTTAGGGGATCAAGTTCAACCAGCCAGTGAAGAAGATTGGTATGAAGAATACCTTGGCCCAATTTTAGCCATCAAAATTGTGTCTGGGATGGATGAAGCAATTGACCATATTAACCAATATGGCTCACATCATACCGATGCGATTATCACTGAAAACTTCAGCCTTGCGCGTCAGTTCCTTGCGCGAGTAGATTCAAGCTCAGTGATGATTAATGCCTCCACTCGTTTTGCCGATGGTTTTGAATACGGTTTAGGTGCAGAAATTGGTATTTCTACAGATAAAATCCATGCCCGTGGCCCTGTTGGTTTAGAAGGCTTAACTTCTCAAAAATGGGTTGTGTTTGGCGATGGTCAAATCCGTCAATAAAACGAACTCATCAGTTTAATCTTTTCATCCCCTCAGTAGAGTCATCTGCTGTGGGGATTTTAATATATGTAAAAGAATGAATAAGCATATTGAAGATATACTCACAAAGAACAACTGTGGTATTCAGCGTATAAGTACAGTTTGTGGCGTATGAAGAATCTATAAAAACACCCACAATTCAGAGTGAGCACAAGTACAAGACCTGTAATTTAAATCAATAAACTACTGTTTATAAAAAATATTTAATAGAATTAAAAAAATTAGATGCAACAATTACATACAGTTTTAAAGCTAAATAAGCATAAAATTCGTGCTAATCTAAATTAAAAAGAGAAAGATAAATTTTAGCCTGTGTTTTATTGCGTTGAGTGTATTTTTCTTGAACAGAGTATTTTATTAATAAATGAAAACTATCAACTGATAAATTTTAATTATAATTGTACATGGGGTCGATAGTGCTTAAGTCTAATCTCCTAAAGTCTATCTAGGACTAAAAAAAAACACATGATAAAACATCATTATTACTGATCTACAACGCAGCTCAATGTGTTCAGATCACAAAATGGATAAGTAATTTAATTAGAATTCGGGTAAGAAAAACGTGTCTACATCAGTATTAGTAATTAACTGCGGGTCTTCTTCAATTAAATATGCGTTGGTTTCTGAACGTCGTGAAGACCGTATTTTCGGTTTGGCGGAAAACCTAGGCTCACCTGAAGCTCGAATCAAAGGAATTACCACTGGTGGTGAAGCACTTGAACTGTCTATTCCAAATGCTGATCATGAAAAGGCACTAGAAACCATTCTTGAGCGCTTAGCACATCACAACCCACAAGCGATTGGTCACCGTGTTGTACATGGTGGCACTCTTACCAAAGCTGAATTACTGACACCTGAAATTATTGAACGTATTCGTGAAGCAACGCCACTTGCACCACTTCACAACCCAGCGCATTTGGTTGGTATTGATGCCACTATGCGTTTATTCCCACACTTGCCACAAATTGCAGTATTTGATACAGCATTCCACCAAACTATGCCGTCGCATGCATACCGTTATGCACTGCCTAAATTCCTCTACACCATGCACAACGTACGTCGTTATGGCTTCCATGGGACCAGTCATGCTTATGTATCAGAACGTGGCTCGCAACTTGCAGGAAGCTTCAAACAAGGTGGTTGGTTAACAGCACACTTAGGCAATGGTAGTTCAACCTGTGCAATTTGGAATGGCCAATCTGTAGATACCTCTATGGGTCTCACTCCTCTTGAAGGTGTGGTGATGGGCACACGTAGTGGTGATGTCGACCCAAGTATCCATAGCTTCTTGGCATCAAACTTAGGCTGGGATATTTATAAAATTGATAAAATGTTAAACAGCCAATCTGGCTTACTTGGCTTATCTGACCTTTCCAACGACATGCGTACGCTAATTGAAGCAGCAGATGAAGGCAATGAAGATGCAGCACTTGCAATTGAAGTCTTCTGCTACCGTTTAGCCAAATCTTTAGCAGCACTGAGCTGTGGCTTACCACGTATTGATGGCTTGTTCTTCACTGGTGGGATTGGTGAAAACTCAGCACTCATTCGTGAAAAAACCTTGGCCTACTTACCACACTTCGGTTTTAACTTGAGTAAAGAAAATAATAATGCATTAAAACGTGGCACTGAAGGACGTATTGATGCAGGTACAGGCCCACAAATTTGGGTCGTTCCAACCGATGAAGAAGGCCGTATTGCCAAAGAAACAGAGCATGTAGTGGCAGCATTGGAGCGCCCTACAACAAAAAAGTCTGAACCAGAAACTGAAGTTGCATAAGCAACTTCGGTGTTCATTTCAGCCCTTGCTTTAACATATTTTAAAACTTAGCTTTTTTTGATTTTGACATTATGAAAACGATTTTACTTGTACCCACTGGGGAAAGCGTAGGTTTAACCTCCGCATGTTTGGGCCTAATTTATGCGTTGGAATGCCAAGGCATTAAAGCTGGTTTTTTAAAACCTTTTGCACAAGAAGCGCAAAGCACGACAGATCGCACAACTGCGCTTTACCGCCACCTTTTTAGCAATGAAACAGTTGAACCGATTGCTTATGCAGAAGTTACACGTCGCTTAAGTCATGATGAAAATGATGAACTGCTAGAAGATGCTGTTCGCCTACACCGTGAAATTGCAAAAAAGCATGATCTGATTATTGTTGAAGGCTTAGTGCCGAATAACCGTGATGCTTTTGCTTCAGAGCTTAATGCAGATCTTGCCAAAGCACTCGATGCAAAGGTGGTGATTGTGAGTACGGCTGATATTCGCAATCCTACAGAAACACTTGAAAAAATTGAAACACAAGTACGTACTTTTGGCGGTGCAAACAATGCACGCGCTGCAGGTGTATTGTTCATGCGAACCAAAGGCCTGCCTGAAAGCGCAGCTCAAGTGCCGGTAACACTTGATCCAAGCTTACGTTTAATTAGCGATAGCACTCAATTTGCAAATCAGCTACAAGCATTAAATGCACATATTGGTTCTGAAAACTTTCCAATTATTGGCCTCGTCCCTTTTAGTAATACCCTGAGTGTGCCACGTATGTCTGATCTTGCATCGCATATTGCCGCACACTGGATTAACGAAGGCGAAGCCAAACAACGTCGCGTATTACATAGCAGTTTGATTGCATCGAATATTGAGCATGAGCTACATAAATTTGTGGCGGGTGAGCTGATTATTAGTGCATCTGACCGTATTGATGTGTTATTGGCAAGTAGCCTTGCAAGTAGTAACGGTATTCCATTGGCTGGTTTAGTGCTCACAGAACACCATGCGCCCAACGAAAATGTTTTAAATTTCTGTCAAACCGCAATCAAGCAAGGTTTGCCTATTTTGCATACCCCGCTCAGCACCTTTGACACCGCCGAAAAACTAGCGAAGCTGAGTAACGAAATTCCAGTCGATGATACGGAACGTGCCGAGCAAGTGACACGTTTTGTGTCGAGTCATATTGACCCTGAATGGATTACTCAGTTGATCAATGGCTCTTATAAGCCTCGCCTTTCGCCTTCGGCATTCCGCCATGAATTGGTACAAAAGTCGATTGCAGCCAAAAAACGAATTGTATTGCCTGAAGGTGATGAGCCACGTACGGTACAAGCCGCTGCCATTTGCCAAGCACGTGGTATTGCTCAATGTGTACTATTAGCCAAACCAGAGGTTGTGGTTGAAGTAGCGAAGGCACGTGGTATTGAGTTACCACACGATCTTGAAATTATTGATCCAGACTTAATTCGCGATAACTATATCGAGAAAATGATTGAACTTCGCAAAGGCAAAGTGAACGAGCTTCAAGCCCGTGAACAGCTACAAGACACCGTTGTATTGGGTACGATGATGCTGGCGCTCGATCAAGTCGATGGTTTGGTTTCAGGTGCCGTACACACCACAGCCAATACTGTACGTCCTGCATTTCAGCTCATTAAAACTGCACCAGACTATTCATTAGTATCTTCTGTATTCTTTATGCTGTTGCCAGATGAAGTCTATGTATATGGCGACTGTGCGATCAATCCAGATCCAAATGCAGAGCAATTGGCTGAAATTGCAATTCAATCTGCAGACTCTGCCAAAGCCTTCGGTATTGATCCACGCATTGCGATGATTTCTTACTCAACAGGTACATCGGGTGCTGGTGCAGATGTTGAAAAAGTTGCTGAAGCAACGCGTATTGCGCAACAGCGCCGCCCTGATCTGCTTATTGATGGCCCATTGCAATACGATGCTGCATCTGTAGAAAGTGTTGGTCGCTCTAAAGCACCAGATTCTAAAGTAGCTGGCCGTGCCAATGTGTTTATTTTCCCAGACTTAAATACAGGCAACACGACTTATAAAGCGGTTCAACGCTCTGCTGATGTGGTGAGTGTAGGTCCAATGTTGCAAGGCTTGAACAAGCCGGTGAATGACTTGTCTCGTGGTGCATTGGTTGACGATATCGTCTTCACGATTGCCCTCACTGCTATTCAGTCTGAGCAACAAGCAGCTCAATAATCTTTAATACCCAGTTTTCCAAACCATCCAATTAAACAATTGGATGGTTTTTTTATGTGGATTTCGTATAAGTAATTTATGTTAAATTATTTTATTTAATAAAATGACCAAGTTGATTTCGTGTTAATTCAGGTAGATTTAAACTTATATTACTATTTTTTAATACATAAACTTTATTCTTCTCTAGTATTTCGATTGTTTCTAGCAAATCATTAATTACAGCACTTAAGTCAACTTCATAGACTTCACAAAGAACAAACAAATGTTCAATGTTGAAATTCATGTGTCCAGATTCTAATTTTGACATACTAGATTTATTAATTTTAACAAGATTAGCAGCTTCATATTGGTCTAACTGCCTATTGGATCTATATGTGCTAAATAATTGACCTAAAACACAATTTAAATTAGTTTGATAAATGAAATTATCCATAAGAGAAAGTAAAAAAACCTATAAATTTACTATAAATATATAGAAAAAAATAAATTCTAAAAGATATTTTTTTTAAACTAAGAATTTTTCAAATAAAGCAAAGTTTCTAAAATAGAAATTTTGCTTTATTTGAAATCTGATTGTATTATACATTTTAATTACGATTTGTTTGGAAATTCCATGAAACAAAAATTACCTAGATATGAAATGCATAAATATTGGGGGAAAAAACCACCTCAAGATCTTGCTAGACTTCTAGAAAAATATACTAAGGTAAATGATTTAGTATTTGACCCCTTCTCTGGGTATGGAGTGTTTGCTTGTGAAGCTATTTTACTAGGTAGGAAAGCGATAAGTCATGATCTAAATCCTGTGGCAACTTTCATTCAAGAACAATTGTTAAACCAAGATATAGATTTAAAAAAATTTAAAATTGAAATAGAAGCCATTCTTTCCGAAGTAGAAAAAGACGTAGGTTCCGTATATCAAACAGTATGCCCTCTATGTAATTGTCCAGCACCTATCACAGCTAGTTTAAGAACTAAAGAAGACGTCCTTTTAGTGAACAAAATCTCTTGTGATTGTTCAAGAGCTGCCATTGAAAAAAATGTAGATGATAGTGATCTCCAACAAATTAAGGATATCGAAAGTCATATAGAAATTCCGAAACATCCGAATACATTACTTATTCGGAATGGTCGAATAAGTGCTAAAGAGGGTATGTATACAGATCATTTATTTACTAAACGAGCACTTTTAGTTCACACCAAGATTTGGAAAAAATTAAAAGAAATTGATGATTTAAGTATTAGAAATTTAGCTCTATTTGCTTTTACATCTAACTTAGCCAATTGCTCACGCTTAGTTCCACCTATAAAAAGTAGAGGGGCTATGTCTGCTGGAGCATGGATGACTGGTTTTTATACAGGTGAAACATACATAGAAAACAATGTCTTACACTACTTTAAAAATAGATTTAAAAAAGTTTTAAATGGGAAAAAAGACTTTTTAGGTAGCTTAAATGGAAGAATTAATAAAGTAGAGGATATTAACGATTTATATGTTAGCTCTAATGGTGGTTATGCCATTTTAAATGGAGATGCAAAAAAATTAACCATTCAAGATGAAACTGTTGATTATATTTTTACTGATTTTCCTTATGGAGATTCTGTACCATATTTTGAACAAAGTATCCTTTGGAATACTTGGTTAAATTTTGATGTGCAATATCAAGAAGAAATTGTAATTAGTGACAGTAAACAGCGTGAAAAAGATCAAGTTAATTTTGCCAAGGATATTCGGCAAGCAGTAGAAGAAATTTATCGGGTTTTAAAGTTCCAAAGTTACTTTACTTTTACATTCCATTCATTAGAAGGACGTGAATGGTATGCTCTTATAAAATCTTGTTTAGATTGTGGCTTTGTCATTGAAAATATTGAGGAAATGACTCAAAAAACTTTACCGCCAAGACAGTTGAATAGAGCTGTAACTATTAAAGGTGACATGTTAGTGACCTTTAAAAAGGTAAATAAAAATCGTGAAATTACTTATCTATCAGAAGATCAGACATTGAGTTGCTTTGATGAGATTATTCAATCTGATAAAAGTTTTTCAGAAAATTATTCTTTACTAATACAACATTTCTTTAAAAATTCACTGATTTTTAGTGAAATCAACATGTCTGAAGAAATATTAAAACGGATGAAATAAATTAAAAAATATGGGGGGAACTCCCCCATATTAAGTAATTATTATTACTTTTTATTTTATAACGATAACTGACAAGGCATTTACTTTATAAGTCCCATTGAATGTTGGATCTTTTTGATATTTGTACTTAATAGTCATCAAATTTTGAGAAGTTAGATTATTAATTAAATTATCAACCTTTAGCTTAATATCCGTTAGATTTCCTTTCAGTGGTCTTGGATCTTCATATGAATCCTTATAGGCTAAAAAAATATAAAATCTATTATTATTTTTGAATAATCTTTCACCTTGATATTTATAATTCCACCAACACGCCTTTTTTAAATTCTGTTCTGTTTCTTTAACTAGTTGAGAGCGACTGAGTGTAATGTTTGTAAGAAAGGTACTGATAGATGGATCTACAGATGCATATTTCTTAAGTTCATTGATCAAGTCAAGCTTTGTGAACTGACCATAATTTGGTAAAGAGTATTTCTTTTTTACTGACTTATAAAACTCTTTAATTTCTTGAATTTCTGTAACATTTGCTCCAACCACATAGTCATCATCTCCATTTGCTGGGACTAAACCTGATTTAAGTAAATTATAATACTCTTCTGATAGGT
>NZ_SGSS01000080.1:0-1048 GCF_004209135.1 Acinetobacter sp. WCHAc060006
CTTAGATTAGCATTTGAAGTGCAACACCATGTTGTTGCCATAATACCTGACTCGGACTTTTAAAGCCGAGTCTTTTTCTTGGCCGATGATTCAAGCGTTGAGTGATTTCTGAAATATATTCATCCGTATAGTCATTTAAATCACTGCCTTTTCTAATATATTGCCTGATTAAACCATTGGTATTTTCATTTGTACCACGTTGCCAAGCACTGTAAGGATCAGCGAAATACCACTCTATCCCTAATTCTCTAGCAGCATGCTCATGCAAGCTGAACTCCTTGCCATTATCTGCTGTCATTGTTTTTAGCTGATCTTTAACTGGATTCAATAAGCTGATTGTGGCTTGGCAAACTTCCTCTGCCTTGCGTGAACTACACTTTTTCAGCCAAAGATAACCCGTCTTCCTGTCTACAATCGAGACTAATGATTGCTGATGGTTCTTGCCTACAATCGTATCTATTTCCAGATCACCAAAGCGAGTCCGAAGCTCTATCTCTATAGGTCGATAATGAATGCTTTTACGATTGATCAGCTGACCACGGGTTTCAGGAGAGCCATATTTTCTCTTTCTTTGATTTCTGAAACGCAGGTTGTGAAAGAGTGTCCCACCCTTGCTTTTATCCTGTTGTATGAAGCGGTAGATGGAATGCAGACTAACTGAAACATGAGAAGCGATTTGCTCGGGACTCCATTGAATATCAAGATAAGAGATGACACGCATCCAAAGCTCATTAGGAATTGTTTTAGGGTTTGAACAATGCCGTCGTCGAGCCAATTTATGGGCATGTTGAGCGAAATAGCCATTTCTCGCTTTATTACGCAGAATTTCCCTAGAAATTGTTGAGGGAGAGCGATTTAAACGCAAAGCGATATAACGTTTGGAAAAACCTTCACGTAACAAGGTATAAATCTGATATCTTTCTTCTTGAGTAAGATGAGTATAGTTCATGATGCAACTTTGACTTTGGTCGGTCGGAAGCATAATGCTAACTCATCTTGCTTTCTTCCAATACATTAATCTCTGTTGCACTTCATTTGAGAATCTAAG
>NZ_SGSS01000081.1:0-1043 GCF_004209135.1 Acinetobacter sp. WCHAc060006
ATTCGTTAGAGCAAATAAAAAGGGCCTTTAGTGGCCCTTAATTATTTTTTGCTATCTAGGAATAATTAGTTTCCCAGATTCAGTTATTTCTATCAGGTCTATGCCTTGTTCTAAGACGATATGAGCTAATTCTGTATCTTTAACAGGTTCTAGTTTTTTATTGATTAAGACCTTGTTTATTTCAACTGCCTTATTTCTAAGGAGTTCTTTTTCCCTCTCATTTAGTCTCAACATTTGAGCCATTGCAGTTTTCTTCCGAATCAATTTAATTCCTCAATTCTATAGATACTTGTATACATGCTTTACATGATACATGTAAATCTGTTATCTTTTCCCAAAATAAAAACATGTATACATGCTATGCAAAGAACAATATTTGAAAGCCCTCAAGACTTCACCCAGTCAGCATTTAATCGTGTTGCTGAGCTGATTTCTCAACATGGCCAATGTGCATTAGAAAACTTTGTACCTGCATTCTCCACAGAGCAGTGCTTAGAGCATTTGGCTTTGGTGGCTAGTGAAATGGCTTATGACTATTCATACATAGATGCACATGCAGATATTTATAAAAAAGCAAATGCTGAATTAAAAGAAGAAATGGGGGATTGCTAATGCTTATTCATTCAGTTCATCAAATCGACTTAGTTGAGTGTCCTCGCTGTCATTCGATCTTTAATAAAAACTTTCTTTCATTCCATTTAACACGTTGTATGGGGTGATTTATGCATTTTCCTTCTTATCTTCTTGGTGCCTTTTTAGGATTTGTTTCTGGTGTTTCATTTTGTATCGGGTGGCTTTAATCATGAAAAATAATACTGTACAAAAAAGCACCATTACCCGTAAAAACACAGGAGAAAGCCCTAAATCAGCTCACTTCACCAGTCCTGAATCTAGTCTCCTGACTGATTTTTCCACCCCCATTTATAACATGCGGGTTACGATTGACTAAATAACAGTCAAGTTGGTCTGTATTTTTAGATATTTAAGTCATATTTTTAGAGAAATAAGTCAAAGTTAAATTTCATATCTTTGATATGTAATTT
>NZ_SGSS01000082.1:0-939 GCF_004209135.1 Acinetobacter sp. WCHAc060006
AATTTCCTTTACCTGAGGACTACTTAGGTGTTTCACGAGTACTTAGGATTAGTTTTTGTGAAGGCTTTCCGACAGTCGGTTTGCGTCTACAAATAAGCCCTTCACCTTGGCTTTTATGGCCTCATGCAATGCCACAATCCTTATGTTTGTATGGGTTTGGTGAGCATCCCGCTGCAAACTCTGCTGAAAGTGTAGTCAATGATGCATTGAAGAGGTTATCCAAGATATTGGAGCTTATATTACCTTCTTCTAGTGAAAGTAATCGAAATGAGGAATTTTATAGAGAGTTGGCTTCTTATTGGGGACTTCAACTAAAAATTAATAATCATCAGCTTGTTGTATTGGAACACCCCTCAACGAATGGTGAACTTTTTGGACTCACTGATCAAAGAGGAGGAGTAAAACGTCATCAAGTTGTATGGTTGGCATCGCAGCAACCAATGATAGAAAAACATCTTTCTAAAATATTAAACAGGGTAGAGAAAGTATCAGTTTTAGCACCAGTTGCATATTTTATTCGCTTAAATTCATACCCCACTGTTGAAATTCCTAATTCCAATGAAGTCTTTGAGTGGATTGAAAACCATATATCCTCAGTAGATTTTCAGAAGCTATTGGAGTGGGATAAAAGAAACAATAGTTATCCTATTAGATGGTTGCTATTAGAACTCCCGAACACTGAGCCACCCATTATTCAAGCTATAACTCTTAAACACAAAGGTATCAAAAGTGATAGCTATCAAGTTTATGGTAAGCGTGCTGGGCGTCGATTACGTGAGCAACAGAATAACAATGTAAGATTGTCGAGTTTGGAACATAGTCCAGTACATTTGTTGGCAAATAATGTAATTCATTCAAGAAATATAGAATTAGCTAATAATGATATAGCTGGTAAAAAAGTTGCAGTGATAGGTGCAGGTTCTTTAGGTAGTTCAGTTG
>NZ_SGSS01000083.1:0-933 GCF_004209135.1 Acinetobacter sp. WCHAc060006
AGAGGTGGATCAGGAAATTTGAACAACACTTATAAGTGATATTTTGCTCCCCAAATGATGTTATAAACATCAATATATGGAGTATTTTATGACACGTAGACCAAGAAGAAATCATTCAAATGACTTTAAAGCTAAGGTAGCACTTGCTGCGATTAAAGCAGAAAAAACACTTGCTGAATTGAGTGCTGAATTTGATGTTCATCAAAACCAAATTATTGACTGGAAAAATCAACTGATTTCAGCTTCCTCGCAAGCTTTCGATCAATCAAAAGCTCCAACAGAACCACCCATCGATCTAAAAAAACTACATGCAAAAATCGGTGAGCAGGCATTAGAAATTGATTTTTTAGAAGGTGTGTTGAAGAAACTGGGTCGCTTCAACCACAAAAGTTAATCGATGACTCACTTCAGATTTCAGTATCTAAGCAAGCTAAGCTGCTGAAAGTCTCCCGTGGTTGTTATTACTATCGCCCAAAACCTGTGAGTGAATCAGATCTGAAGCTGATGCGCTGTATGGATGAGTTACATATGCAATACCCTTTTGCAGGTAGCCGTATGATGCGTGATTTATTGAATCGTCAAGGACATCATATAGGACGACGTCATACACGTACTTTAATGAAGAAAATGGGCATTAATGCGTTATATCGTAAACCAAATCTAAGTCAGGCCAATCAAGCTCACCGTAAATATCCATATCTGCTCAAAGGATTGGCTATTCAGCGCAGTAATCAAGTGTGGTCTACGGATATAACGTATATCCCTATGGCAAAAGGCTTTGTTTATTTATGTGCTGTGATTGATTGGCATAGCCGCAAGGTACTTGCGCATAGAGTATCGATTAGTATGGAGGTTACATTTTGCATAGAAACATTAAATGAAGCTATTGAAAAATATGGCCGACCTGAAGTCTTTAATACAGACCAAGGCAGT
>NZ_SGSS01000084.1:0-914 GCF_004209135.1 Acinetobacter sp. WCHAc060006
CACTATGGTTGCACTTCCCAGAGCATTCCACTAGAACTTATATGACTTAATGGGCTGTTCCCCGTTCGCTCGCCGCTACTGAGGGAATCTCAATTGATTTCTTTTCCTAAGGGTACTGAGATGTTTCACTTCCCCTCGTTTGCCTCGCAACACTATGTATTCATGTTGCGATACCTACCTTACGATAGGTGGGTTTCCCCATTCAGAAATCTCCGGATCATAGGATATTTGCCGCCTCCCCGAAGCTTATCGCAGGCTATTACGTCTTTCATCGCCTCTGACTGCCAAGGCATCCACCACATGCACTTAATTACTTGACTATACAACCCCAAACAGTCGTTTATCCTTACAAGTAGGATAAGCAACAGAGTTCGTCTTACGACTTACTCATACAGTTGGCGTCTTGTGCATTTAAGCACTGTACAGCTTCAATTAGATTCATATACCAAAACGCTTGATTCAGTTAATTTCGCTAGTAACTCATAGCTTTTATCTTCACATCACAGTAATAAATCACTGTTAGTGTTAATGTCAGTTATGAGTATGAACAAATTATTTCAACTCAAATATATTCTGTTAATGATTTAACATGCCTTCGTCAGGTCATGTTGCTGTGATAAATCACAGAGCTTAATAACAATGAAGCGCATTCTACGCTAGTTTGTTGCTAAGCTCTATAACCTAAGCACTTGATCGCTTAAAGACTAAACTAACAGTCAGCTGACTGTTCATTTATTAACTTGTCTTTTATACATCGCTTTGCGATGTATGGTGGAGACTAGGAGAGTCGAACTCCTGACCTCCTGCGTGCAAAGCAGGCGCTCTACCAACTAAGCTAAGTCCCCAGCTTATCAATTAAGTCAATGTTTCTGTTTTCTGTTTGCTCTCATATTTTATTCAAATATTTCGTTAGT
>NZ_SGSS01000085.1:0-914 GCF_004209135.1 Acinetobacter sp. WCHAc060006
AGGAATGGAGTATGACGACCACCTTCTTCTTTAGAAAGTACGTATACTTCTGCGTCGAATTTAGTATGCGGTTTGATTGCACCTGGTTTAGCAAGTACTTGACCACGTTGAACGTCTTCACGTTTAGTACCACGTAGAAGAACACCACAGTTCTCGCCCGCACGGCCTTCATCAAGAAGTTTACGGAACATTTCTACGCCAGTTACAGTTGTTTTAACTGTATCTTTGATACCAACGATTTCAACTTCTTCGCCTACTTTAACGATACCAGTCTCAACACGGCCAGTTACTACTGTACCACGACCTGAGATAGAGAATACGTCTTCGATTGGCATAAGGAATGGAAGATCGATAGCACGTTCTGGCTCTGGGATGTATGTGTCAAGCGCGTCAACAAGAGCTACAACAGCATCTTCGCCGTATTGGCTAGCGTCGCCATTAAGCGCAAGAAGAGCAGAACCACGGATAACTGGAGTGTCATCGCCTGGGAAGTCATAAGTAGAAAGAAGTTCACGAACTTCCATTTCTACTAATTCAAGAAGCTCTTCGTCGTCTACAAGGTCGCATTTGTTTAAGAATACAACGATGTATGGAACGCCTACTTGGCGAGAAAGAAGGATGTGTTCACGAGTTTGTGGCATTGGACCATCAGTCGCAGCACATACAAGGATTGCGCCGTCCATTTGAGCAGCACCAGTAATCATGTTTTTAACATAATCGGCGTGGCCCGGGCAGTCTACGTGAGCGTAGTGACGAGTTGGAGAATCGTATTCTACGTGTGAAGTATTAATTGTAATACCACGTGCTTTTTCTTCAGGTGCAGAGTCGATTGCAGCGTAATCTTTCGCTTCGCCACCGAATTTCTTCGCACATACAGTTGCAATTGCAGCTGTTAAAGTTGTTTTACCATGGTC
>NZ_SGSS01000086.1:0-910 GCF_004209135.1 Acinetobacter sp. WCHAc060006
TTGTTATTGAACAAAGAAATTTAAATCCTGTTCTTGACTCTTGCAGTTAAAAACAGGACATTTTAAATGGTTTATCGCATAGACATTTTAATTGGTGAATAACAAAAAATGGGAGCCTTAAGCTCCCATTTTTTAAGTAATTTTTTCAAATAAGGCTTGGGTGAGCATCTAAAATTCGAATCAATGTAGCTGCTGGTCCAGTTGGATAGCGTCGTCCCTGTTCCCAATTTTGCAGGGTACGGGGGCTAATATGTAGACGTGCAGCAAATTCATTTTGGCTCAAGCCAGTTTTTTCACGTACTTCTTTAATATCAGGCAATTCGAGTTCTGTAACTCGGCTTGCTTTAACTTCTTTACGTTTGATAGCTCCAGCTTCTTTGATTGAAGCAACCAAGTCATCAAATAAGTTGTTATCCATGAAATTGCTCCTTCACGAGTTGGCGCAGAATGGCGGTTTCCTTATCTGTTAAATTATCTTTTACTGATTTTGGATAAGCCACTAAGAAAAAGATCTGATCATCCTCGGTGACCCAATAATAAATCACCCGTATCCCACCACTTTTCCCTTTGTTACCTTGAGCACAACGTACTTTGCGAATACCACCGCCATTCTTGATTAGGTCACCTCTATCAGGCTGTACCAAAAGATCTTGCTGAAGTTGACGATATTCCTCATCAGATACAAGGTCTTTAATTTGCTTGGTAAAGATGCTGGTTTCAATAAATAACATGGACTCTTTATACGTCAATGGCGTATTTGAATTTTAGCAGTTTCCATAACAAAAAACGAGAGCTGGTAGCTCTCTGTTATTCCTAAGTAGAAATGTCCTACCTAATAACCAAATAGAAATGTCCTATATGGACATTTCCAAGTCAAGCACAGGATTTAGATTTCTTTGTTCAATAACAG
>NZ_SGSS01000087.1:0-888 GCF_004209135.1 Acinetobacter sp. WCHAc060006
CAAGAGCTTGAAAGCTATCTAGAAACCTTTCAAAACTACACAGATAATATCGCCATTGGTATTACACACGTGGATGATAATACAAGTACCAATTCTTTGAGTATGTATAAAGAATGGCTTATTAGCCAAGACTTATTTTCACCTCTGTTTTTTATAGATGCGCGTAAAAAAGACGATGCTCTTTTGCTGTTAGAAGCATTAATCACATCTGTTGAAGTTAACCACAATATCAGCGCCTAAGGAGCACTTATGTTTAAGATCAAAGAAAAACGTGCTGCTTCACCTGAACTCATTCATGTTGCGAAACAAGAATTACAAAATATTATGTCCAATGTACGTGGCGTAAATTTTGCAATGGTTTGTTCAACTGATGGTTTTGAACTAGCAACATTACACAAAAGAGATATCTACAATAATGGAAAATTGGCTGCTGTCAGTAGCTCAATTCTCGCAATGGTCACAGCATTTACACAAGAAATTCACTTAATTGGTTGCCAATCTATTACGCTTGATGCGGAAAATGGTAAAGCGATATTAAGCTCAGTTCAAGCAAAACAACATCCAATGATTCTTGTTGTACTTGCGGATAAGGATGTGTTGCTTGGTCAGTTACTATACGCTTTAAAAAACTCAAGTAATGTGATTAAAAATGCTGATCAAGATTTTGATGATTAAAATACATTACATGATTCTTAAATTCTAGAACACTCAAATCATCTTGCTTTGAGTGTTTTTTTATCTCTTTTCTTCGTAAAGTAACCTCCCCCCCTTAGACCCTAATATCCTCCAAGCCCTCTTTCTGTATATCCTTTATTTATAACATTCCAATTTTTCTAATTTCCATAATATTTTTCACACATAAAAAAACACCCCCAACGATTTAGTTGA
>NZ_SGSS01000088.1:0-887 GCF_004209135.1 Acinetobacter sp. WCHAc060006
AATAGATTAACCTCAAACTTCTAATTCTTATAAATAATGAAAAACACCCAACTTATCTAGCACATCTAAAGACAATTGTTTACGTAGAGCAATATCATCACCAGCTTTCATTTGCATATTTAAAGCAAATGCCACCACTTGCCCATCTGCCTTTTCAACAAAACCCACATACCAACCCACTTGCGGGTCTACAGCCATTCCCCAGCCACTTTTAGCATATAGACGATTCTCCCCTCTGCGCTCTACATACAACATCTCTTTCACTTGTTGCTGAACTTCAGGTTTAAAAGGCAATTGCCCTTGGGCTAAATCATACACAAACTTTACTTCTTGTATAGGTGTAATTGTCAAAGGCCCTTTCAACCAAAATTGATCAACTTCCGTGCCTATTTGCATATTGCCATAACCAATACGTTGCAATTCACTTTGCATTAAGCTTGGACCAATACGACGTGCCAATTCTTGATATACAGGCACTGTAGATGCTTGCATGGCTTCGCCCAAAGTAAAATCTTTGTCCCATGCTTTAAAAAAACGTGGCTTTCCATCCCACTTAAATATTTCTGTAGATGTTGCTTTATGATTTTCTAAACCAATTAGTGCATTGGCAATTTTAAATGTAGATGCAGGAATATAAGCTGTTTTTGCTCGGTCTAAATGCGTGCCATATTTTTTAATATTTTGACCATCATATGTGACAAACACAGCATCAGCTGAGATTTCATTAAAAAGCGCTTGAACATTCTGATCGATGATTGAGTTATTCACTTGTGGAATTGTACTTGTTTTTGCTCGACTCATACTATGCTCAGCACAAGCCCCAATACTTATGCTTAAGCAAACTAAACTCAATATTTTTAATAATTTCATGATATACAACTTTAAAA
>NZ_SGSS01000089.1:0-864 GCF_004209135.1 Acinetobacter sp. WCHAc060006
TTAGGGTCTGTTGACATTTCAAGTATAGAATTTACCCGATAAAGGTAGCCAAATAAATATACAAGCTAATGCAACTGCACCCTCATAGCTACACTTTAACTTATCATATCGTGTTGCTATTCCTCTGAACTGCTTTAACCTACAAAATGCATTCTCCACTAAGTGTCTGATTTTATATAAATACCAATCCATATGGTCATTATTTGACTGGGTATTTGATTTTCTTGGAATATTCGCTTTAGTTTTTTTCGCAGATATTTGTTCTCTTAATGATTCAGAGTCATATCCTTTGTCTGCACAACACACTTCCGTTTCACTCAAATCTAGTTTTTCAATCATTTTGGGAGCAATCTTGACATCATGTGTCGTTCCATCGGAGATAATAATTTCGATTGGATTGCCATCCGCATCAACAGCTAAGTGTATTTTAGAACTATTGCCACCAATGCTTTTAGAAATATCCTGATCTTTTATTCCAGCAGAATGTTGATGTGCCCGAACATGACTACCATCAATAAAAACCCATTCCACATCAGCATTTGAAGAAATTAATTTAAATACTTTCATTAACTTATCATTTTTACACCAACGATTATATTTTTTAAAGATTGAGTTATACGAACCAAATTCCTTAGGCAAATCACGCCACGGACAGCCTGTTCTTATTCTATAAAGTATTGCTTCGACAAAATTTCTCAAATTAGATTTGAAATAGATATTAAAATTTCGGAAAATAGAAAGTAACTTAGACCAGTGTTGATCATTCAGCATTGTACGAGGCATAGCGAGAAGTAAATTTGGTTTGGCGATTAAATTTTACTTTCTCGCTATTTTTTTGAACAGAAAATGTCAACAGACCCTAAA
>NZ_SGSS01000009.1:0-117490 GCF_004209135.1 Acinetobacter sp. WCHAc060006
GAGAAATCTACTCTAAAGTGCCAAACTATAATATTCATATTGCACACCATCATCTTTATACACATCATAGCTTTTTTGCTTAAAATCCGAGACCCACTCCGAACCTGTAAAGCCAGCAATATGGCCATATACATGCTTTGAAGTCCGATGAATAATATAAATATCACCCTCTTGTGGACGATCAAACTCAGGCTGAATATGTTTATAGCCCAGCTTCATTAAAGTATCCCCCCAATCTGAAGCCGCAATAGGATGACTGCCAATAACAGCACCTGCACTTTCTAAAGCAATCCGAATACTACGCGCACAACGCTGCGAACTCACATGAGATTTAATACTGTCTAGCTTCTGAATAAATCGGTCAATTTGAATTCCAGTTGTGTTGTCCATATTAAAAGTGTTAACTGCATCACGCTTTTGCAAAAATTGCGCTGTTAAATTTGGATCAACTTTTGGATCAACACTGGTGCGCTGAGGATATTGATTTGTAGTTTGTACAATCTCGTGTGGCTGTGCCTGAGCATAACTATTATGTATTTCAAGGTATTGGCTATCAACTAACATCCGCTGTCCTCAATGACTCACTTCAAATTTGCAGTCCTGTGCAAAAAACCAGACTATTTTTCTTGCAGACGATAGTAAAAACCCAAACTTAAATCTTCTTTATAAAATTGTAAGTAAGCGACATAAAGTTCATCTCAAAACGTAACAAAATGCAAAAATGGCACGCTGTACGTAGCATTTTGCTCTGCGCCAAAAACAGGCTAAAATAGCCCGCAAAATTTTATTTAGATGATGAGAGCGATATGCGCCAATACCTCGACCTGTTACAGCACATTCTCGACAACGGTGGCGACAAAGGCGACCGTACAGGTACGGGAACACGTTCTGTATTTGGTCATCAAATGCGCTTTGACCTTTCAAAAGGCTTCCCTTTACTCACCACCAAAAAAGTGCATTTTCGTTCAATTGTGATTGAACTGTTGTGGTTTCTAAAAGGTGACACCAATGTTCAATATTTAAAAGACAACAAAGTCAGCATTTGGGATGAATGGTCTACAGCAGAACAAACTGCACGTTTTGGACGTCCTGAAGGTGAGTTAGGGCCAGTCTATGGTCACCAATGGCGCAATTTTGGTGCCACTAAAAATGCCGATGGTTCGTTTAATGACGACGGTTTTGACCAAATTAAATGGCTCGTAAATGAAATTAAAACCAACCCAAACTCACGCCGTTTGATCGTTTCAGGTTGGAATCCTAACGAAGCAGGCAATGTTGCATTGCCTCCGTGCCATACTTTGTTCCAGTTTTTTGTACAAGATGGCAAATTGTCTTGCCAACTTTACCAACGCAGTGCAGACGTATTTTTGGGCGTGCCATTTAACATTGCCAGCTATGCATTACTCACTCACATGATTGCGCAAGTCTGTGGGCTTGGCGTAGGCGATTTTGTTTGGACTGGTGGTGATACTCACCTTTATACCAATCACTTCGAGCAAGCCAAATTACAGCTGAGCCGTGAGCCAATGACGCTATGTCAACTCCAACTTAATCCAGATGTCAAAGACCTATTTGATTTCAAATTTGAAGATATTGAAATTGTAGGATATGAATCACACCCTGGAATTAAAGCGCCTGTTGCAGTTTAAAGCATCTAAATTGCATAAAAACCAAAATCCCGCTTTGCGAAAAGCGGGATTTTGCATTTTAATAGGGTCAATTTTTATTGTGTTTGAGTAGTTCGCAATGGCGTTCCAAAATTTAGAAGTTGTTCATGTGGTGGCAATGGATCAACAGCGCTGTATTGGTAAAGGCAATGACCTACCTTGGCATATCTCTGCCGACCTTAAACACTTTAAAGAAATCACCCAAGGTGGCGTGGTCGTTATGGGTCGCAAAACCTTAGAATCAATGGGACGCACGCTGCCAAAACGTGTTAACTGGGTCATTACGCGTGACCAAAACTGGCAATTTGAAGGCACTAAAGTGGCGTATAGTATTGAAGATGCCTTAAAACACGCCGTTACAGATGTAGAAGCATCAGAAAAACCCAACACCATTTTTATTATTGGTGGCGGGGAAATCTTTAAACAAACCTTAGACATTGCCGATCGCTTAGAACTCACGCATGTCGAACTGGATGTACAAGGTGATGCCCACTATCCAGCAATTCCATCTGACTTCAATAAAGTTGCCTCTGAACAACATATCGACGACAAAACTGGGATTGCTTTTGAGTTCGCAACTTATCGAAAATAAAGCTAAATAATGAAAACATAACATGATCTTATGCAACAGCCTTCGCGAACCAATAGCTCGATAAAATCTTTCATGCGCAAACTTGCGCATGGGGTATTTAGCCTATTTGTAGTTCTGAGTTCAGCTTGGCTGTGTATGGCCATTTGGGTACAGCAACCCATTAATAGCATTGTGAGCTATGCGATTATCGGGTTTTGGATTGCCTTTGCACTGAGCATCTTAGGCATCTATTTTTCACACCTGCTCAGTCGTCGCAAAGATATACTCATTTACGGCTTGGCCTTTTTATTTGCCCTAATTTGGTACTTTAGCCTACCTGCACGACAAGACCGTGACTGGAATCCAGAAGTCGCTAAAATGCTGAGCTACGAAAAGCACGGCGACCAAGTCACGCTACACAATGTCCGTAATTTTGATTGGCATGCCGATGGTCGCTATACGGAACGCTGGGAAACACGCCACTACAATCTAAATGACATTACTGGCGTTAATATTATTACCTCTTATTGGATGGGACCTAAAATTGCCCATACCATCGTCAGCTTTGACTTTGCCCACAGTGCACCCCTGACCTTTTCTATTGAAATCCGTAAAGAGAAAAACGAAGACTTCTCTGCCATTGGAGGCTTCTTTCGTAAATTTGAAGTCAGCCTGATTGCCGCTGATGAAAAAGATATTATCTATACGCGGAGCAATATTCGTGGCGAACAGGTCTATTTCTTCCCGATCAACATGGGTGAGGCCGAACGTAAAGCTTTATTTGAAGAGTATCTGTCTAAATCTGACGATTTGGCCAAGCATGCCAAATGGTATAACACGCTAACCAGCAACTGCACCACTTTAGTCTTTGATATGGTGCAGGCGGTAAGTAAGCAACACTTACCTGTCGATTATCGCTTACTGGCTTCTGGCTATTTGCCCAATTATTTATATGACTTAAATGCGCTTTCGCATCAATGGGACATCGCTACATGGTATCGACGTGCACATGTTAACCCTAGAGTAACAAGCCACCATACACTCAGTAGTGCACAGTATTCTGCGCTGATTCGCCAAGGACTCAGCTCTGTGACACACACGGCACCACAAAACTCAAAATAGAATAAACCATGGACAGTCACATATATAAATGCAACAAATTGGACTAGCGAATGAGCTAAATATTTGTTTATATTAAAGCTAAAGTTTAAATATTAAACAGATGGGGTAAATCATGTTAAAACCGTTATGTCTTGCCTTAGCCATGAGCTCAGTCGCACTACTTGCAGGATGCGAAACCATGCCAAAGACAACTGCAGAAAGTACAGAAAATTTACAACTCCTGCAAAACCGCACTTGGATTGCCACTCAGATTGGTAATACCGTAATTCAAACTTCGCCTCAAGCACGTAATATTCCGAGCATTCAATTTGATGAAGCAACCAAACGTGTATCAGGTGCCGATGGCTGTAACCGCATTATGGGCAGCTATAGCGTTAAACGTGACACGCTACAATTGAGTCAAATGGCAAGCACACGTATGGCCTGCATGAACAACAATAATATTGATCGCGACTTCAATGATGCATTAGCCAAAGTCACCCATTACAAAACCATTGGCAAAACCCTGCAACTGCTCGACCGCTATGGCAACCCAGTTCTAAAATTTGAATTAGCAGTGCAACCCCGCTAAATCATGACCATCAGCCTGCTTCTGCAGGCTTTTTAATGCGATTTAGACCAGCAACATTGTAGCTGGGCAATTTGCCCCGATATTAAAAGACAATTCACACATTAATTAGGTTTAACTTATGCAAAAAGCATTATTTGGCGGTGGCTGCTTCTGGTGTACAGAAGCTGTATTTCTGCAACTACGTGGTGTTCATGCAGTAACCAGTGGCTATGCGGGTGGTTTAACATCTAACCCAAGTTATGACGATATTTGCACAGGAACGACACAGCATGCAGAAGTGATTCTGATTGATTTTGATGAATCACAAATTAGCTTTGCACAATTGCTTGATGTGTTCTTTGCAACGCATGATCCAACAACCTTAAACCGTCAAGGCAATGACATTGGCACTCAATATCGCTCTGTCATTTACTTTATGGATGATGCACAGCGTTCACAGGCCATGGAAGCGATTGACGCTTTAAAAGCGGAAGGTTTAGACATCGTCACCGAACTGAGCCCTAGCCCTGAGTTTTATCCAGCCGAAGACTATCACCAAAACTTTTTTGCCCGTAACCCAACACAGGGATACTGCAATTTTGCAATTCCACCCAAATTATTAAAGCTACAAAGTAAATTTCAAGATTTAATGAAATAGTCGCTGGCACGCTCACTTGGAGTTCAACAACAAAACCCAACGCTGAGGCATAAAAAAAGCAACCTATTGGGTTGCTTTTTTTATGTTCAAATGCAGATTAATTATCTGTTGCAAACGCAATATCACTGAGCCCGGCTCCACTCGCACGTGACATCACTTGCGCGACAGTATCATAACGTGATTCTTTATCTGCTTTAAGTACGATGGTTGGCTTACGTTCAGCTTCCGCTGCCGTATTAAAGCGCGTTTCAAGCTCTTCTAGCGACAACACATTACCATTCCATGCAATATCACCATTTGCATTAATGCTAATGGTCACATTCTCTGGTGGTAAATCAATTACTTCAGCAGTAGTTTGTGGCAAGGTTAATGGAATTGATGGGTTGGCAACGGTCGCTGTCACCAAAAAGATGATCATCAATACCAGCATAATATCGATGAGCGGAATGAGGTTCATCTCATTCATGCCTGCATCGTTGTCTTCACCCAATTGAAAAGCCATTAAGCTTGACCTCCAACTAAACCTTCTTGTGCCGCAGTGACTTCAGTCTTTTTTACTGACTCTTGCTGTAGCATGGTATCAATCAACAAGCCATGTGCTTGATCTTGCAATTCATTGCTTAATGTACGGTTAAAGCGTACACAAATGTTATAAGCCAATACTGCAGGAATCGCGACCGCCAAACCTAGACCTGTCATAATTAAGGCTTCCCCCACGGGTGTTGCAACTTGAGCTAGACCTGCTTGACCGCTTTTACCTACTGCAACCAAGGCGTGGAAAATACCCCAAACCGTACCAAACAAACCTACGAATGGTGCAAGTGATGCAATCGTACCCAGTACAGAAACGCCTTTTTCTGCATTGGCTTTTTCCACTGCAATTTGGCGAAGCAAAGCTTGTTCAGCAACTGCTTTACGTTGATCAAAGTTTAACGGTGCAAATTTTGCTTTTAATACCGTTAAAGCATCAGAAAGATGAGCATAAGCTACTTGTTTCAGCTGACGTGTGCCCATAAGGCGTAAAACAAAAATGGTCCATGTCGCAATCGACATTGCCAACAACACAAAGTACAGCGTTTTGCTGACTGCATCTGCATGTTGCCAATAAACTGAAAAGTTCATACTCGAACTCCTAATGGGTTAGCCGGTTATTTAAGTTGAAAGTCGAATGGCTGTTCCACACGTGTTGGATACGCCACACCATTTTCAATATATTTGGTGAGTTGAGCCCGTTTTACTGCTGCCGTAACTTTACGGTTGACAGCTGGACTACAACTCGAATTTTTTGCATCAGCAGAAATAACTTTACCTTGCTCATTGGCTGATATTGCAACCACTAATGAACATGAGTCTTTCAGCTCACCACCTTCAAAACTTACCTTCGGTGCACGTAACCATGATACACCTCCACCCAAAGAAACACTTTTAGGTGCTGGTGGTGCAGGCGGTGCCGGAGGAGCTACAGGTGCAGGCGGTGCAACTGGCGCTGGTGCAGGTGTTGGTACAGGTTTTTTCGTTTCAGAGACTACTGTAGATACCACTGGACTTGGTTTTGGTGTTTCCACTGGTTTAACGACGGGTTTCGGCGTTTCAGCTTTCTTCACTTGCTCCACTTTTTCAATTTTTTTCGGTGGTGGCGGTAAAGGCTTATCTACTATTTTAACTTCTTTCGGTTTTGGTGGTTCTTTTTTCGGTTCTGGTTTTGGCTTAGGAGGCAATGGTTTTGGTGCTTCCTGAAGTTTTACAAAGCGTACTTTTAATGGTTCTTTTTCAATTGGCTTTAAATCTGGCGCTTTCATTTGGCCAACTGCCCACAATACCCCAACATGCCCAATCACAACAGCTACAAGTGCCGTGAGGACTTTCTTTTTCATCGAATTTGGGTCTGGCAGCATCGGAGCAGAAGAAAGAGTCATTAAAATCAATATACCTTAAACAAGTGACTGCACATAGAATGAAAATTGCAATCAAACTCATCGGTTCGAACAATTAAAGTGGCATAATGATAAATGAGAAGTGTTTTCATTTGCAACTATTAATTTGGTTACTTTTATGGCTTTTTTGAATGATAAACTGCAACACATCAATAAAAAGGCATACTTAAAGTATGCCTTTTTTAAACACTAGATTCAAAGCATTATTGGAATACAACAGTTTTGTTGCCATGCACAATAATACGGTCTTCCAAATGCCATTTCACAGCGCGTGCAAGTACATTACGCTCAACATCCTGACCTAATTCACGTAGCTGTTCTACGGTAAAGTCATGGCTCACACGCTCAACATCTTGCTCAATAATCGGACCTTGGTCCAAATCAGCAGTCACATAATGCGCTGTTGCACCAATCAACTTCACACCCTTTTCATACGCTTGTTTGTATGGATTTGCACCTACAAACGCTGGTAAGAATGAATGGTGAATATTGATGATTTTCATTTCCCATTTTTGTACAAATTCTTCATCCAGAATTTGCATATAACGTGCTAAAACAAGTAAATCATTGCCTTGCATGAGCTCATCAATTTGCGCATAAGCTTCACGTTTGTTTTCTTTATTCACAGGGACAACTTCAAACGGAATACCAAAGTTTTCTACAGCTTCACGTAAAGTGTCGTGATTCGACACAACTTTGGTAATTTCACATGGCAAACCTCCACGGGCATGGCGCCATAAAAGTTCAAGCAAGGCGTGGTCTACTTTGGAAACCAAAATACCAACCTTTTTCACGTCACTAACTAACGCCAAGCGCCAGTGCATTTCATAACGTGCAGCGACATTATTATCAAAAGTCTGTAATAAGTTTTCTTTACGGCTTTGTAAATTATCAAGCTCAAACTCAACACGCATGAAATAACGTCCGCCCTGAGCTTCCGTTGCGTATTGATCAAGTGCGGTAATATTTGCTCCATGATGATACAAAAAGCTCGATACAGCTTGCACAATACCTGGCTTATCTTCACAGGTAATGAGCAAGCGCGCAGTATTTGCAGTCGACATATTCATTTTGGTGTGTATCGCTAAAATCAATTAATAAAAGTAAGCCGAGTATTCTAACGCGTTTTAAAGACAGACTAAATAGGTAGGATCGAACATTCGAGTTGTTCGAGAAGATTGTTGAGTTTTTATGCTCATTCGACTACTCATTTAAGTATAACTACAAAATAAAAACACGCTTCTGTGGCTTGCACAAAAGCGTGTTCATTTTCACCTATTGGGTAGCTGTTCTCTTAGGGTGCTTCTGGGGTTTTAGGCACCGAGGCTGCTAAACTTTCAAAAAGCTCTGACTCACCCATCGTTTCCAATAAATGCTCATACGTCTGACGGCTTTCACCACGTAAATATGCCCCTTCCAAGAACACCATTTGACGCAATGCCTGCCAAACCCACTTCTCTTCCAAATGGTTTGAATCGGTAATATGACCAGACATATACAAGAAGTTCGTCCAGTTAGTCAGCACAATCCAAAGGTTAATGGTCAAAGCCTCAATTTCTGAGTCAGTCATTTCCATTAAGCCTGCATTTACAAAGGCCTTATAAATTTTTTGCCCTTGTTGCATTACTTGACTGGCAAAGCGTGGATACATCTTACGAAAATCATCATTGTTTTCAACCAAATGATAAACATCACGATGTAAAAAGCGATACGCCCAAAGCTGACTACTCAGCACCTGAAAATAACGAATTTTATCATTTGCATCGAGAGGACGATCTTCAGGTAACGCCAGCATTTCTAGCGTTTCCTTTTGATATTGCTCCATCAATTCTTTAATAATTTCGCTTTTATTGCGGAAATGATAATACAAATTACCTGGGCTCATCCCAAGTTCAGCTGCAATATGGTTGGTCGTAACCGAACGTTCGCCACGTTCATTAAACAACTGTAAGCTCAGCTGTAAAATACGTTCTTTGGTTTTCAACGTTTTTGTTTGGGACATCCTAAAACAACCATAAATTCAATGCATTAATTTCATAACACATAAAGTAACTTGACTATTTAGAGCATTTACTCTAAAAATTTAATAAATCGCTCTTTGAAAATGGTCGTGCGACATGAATAGTCAGACTAAAACAACATCAATGACACCTCATTCTCTTGATACCCAACATCTTGAAAATACGTTGGCGCAACAAAAAAATGCTTATTTGCGTTACCCGTTGCCTACAGCAAAAGAACGCATCGACCGTTTGGCTCGTCTTAAGCGTATCTTAGTTAAGTATCAAGATCAATTTGCTGAAGCAATTAATCAAGACTATGGCAACCGTTCGATCAGTGAAACCAAAATTGGCGAACTACTTACGTGCCTTGAACATATTAAATATTACAGCAAAAATTTAACGGGCTGGATGAAACCATCTAAGCGACATATTGGCATTATTCATCAGCCTGCAAAAGCTTGGGTACAATATCAACCACTGGGCGTGGTCGGTATTATTACCCCTTGGAATTATCCGCTTCTTCTTTCGATTGGACCACTCATTTGTGCATTGGCTGCAGGTAACCATGCCATGATCAAAATTTCGAGTGCATCGGCAAACTTTGGTTTTGTGTTAGAAAAAGCCTTAGCAGAAGCCTTCCCACAAGAGTTGGTGGCGGTGATTAATGGCGGTGGCGCAATCTCTGATGCATTTAGTCATCTGGCTTTTGACAAAATGATTTTCACAGGCTCAACCAATGTCGGAAAAACCGTCATGGCGGCAGCCGCTGAAAACTTAGTCCCAGTTATTTTAGAACTCGGGGGTAAGTCGCCAGTGCTGGTTCACCCATCCATGGACTTACAAGACGTTGCTGAACGTTTAGCTGTAGGTAAACTTTGGAATGCAGGCCAAACTTGTGTTGCACCTGACTATATGTTTTTACCTCGAGGTAAAACAGCAGAGTTTATTGATCGTTTTAAAGCCTGTGCAGAAAATATGTATCCGCATTTTGCAGATAACCAAGATTACACTTCAATTATTAATGATAAACAGTACAACCGCCTGCAAGGCTATTTAGAAGACGCGCAAGCATCGGGTGCACAAATCATTGAAATTAATTCAAAACACGAAGATGTGGCTGCGGTGCGCAAAATTGCACCAACTTTGCTAACGGGTGTTAGCCCTGATATGCAAATTATGCAAAATGAAATCTTCGGGCCGATCCTTCCAATCATGGAATATGATCAAATTGACGATGTTATTGAGTTTATTAATAGCCGTCCGCGTCCACTTGCTTTATACTACTTCGACTTTGATCAGGCGCGTGCCGACTATGTCGCACAGCGTACGCATTCAGGGCATTTTGGACAAAACACGGTTTTAACCCATGTTGCACAAGACGATTTACCATTTGGTGGCGTTGGCGCATCAGGTATGGGGAAATACCATGGTCCGGAAGGGTTCTTTAGTTTGTCGCATGAACGGTCAGTGATGTCGAATCCAAAGCTGTATAGCTTGAAATTCATTCTCCCACCATTCAATAAGCCGATCCACAAGCTAATTTCGAAGACACTTCTTCGCTAACTGATCAAGGCATGATCTATCGCACATAGTCATGCCGTGTTTTATTGAAAATCGCTTGTCTTTTAAGCGTATTTTTGGTATAAAACGCCCCTTGAATGATTTCATCCGTTTACTTTTTATGACTAGGCACACAATCGGTGCTGTCTAGCAATGGAGTTCACCATGTCTAAGGTTTGCCAAGTTACCGGCAAGCGTCCAGTCGTTGGCAACAACGTCTCGCACGCCAATAACAAAACCAAACGCCGGTTCGAGCCGAACCTGCACCACCACCGTTTCTGGTTAGAAAGCGAAAAACGTTTTGTACGTCTTCGTCTAACCACTAAAGGTATGCGTATTATCGACAAATTGGGCATTGAAAAGGTTGTTGCTGACCTTCGTGCTCAAGGTCAAAAGATCTAAGGAGTCATTACAATGCGTGATAAGATTCGCCTAGTTTCTTCTGCTGGTACAGGTTATTTCTATACCACTACTAAGAACAAACGTACTATGCCGGAAAAAATGGAAATCAAAAAATTTGATCCAAAAATCCGTCAACACGTAATCTTCAAAGAAGCTAAAATTAAATAATTTTAGATTCTAAAAAAAACGGCCTTCTGGCCGTTTTTTTTTGCATTTTTTTTATTCGACTTGTTACACTTTCAGCATAATTGGCATTTCTTATGCTTAATTTTTCCCTAATATACACTGACTTCAGGAGGTTTTAGTGCCACATGATGTAGAACTCATTATCCTACTTGCAGTCGGGTTTGGTGTTGCGCTGTTTTTTGGTTATATCGCCGCCCGTTTACGCCTTCCCCCTCTTATTGGCTATTTAGTCGCGGGCATTATTATTAGCCCAAACACACCGGGTATTGTCGGTGATATTCATTTGGCCAATCAGTTGGCTGAGCTTGGTGTCATGTTCCTCATGTTTGGGGTTGGCATGCACTTTTCACTCAATGACTTAATGCAAGTTCGACGCATTGCCCTCCCAGGCGCAATTTTACAGATTGCTGTCGCTACACTCTTAGGTGTCGGCATCTCTATGCTCTGGGGCTGGAGTTTTGGTTCTGCACTCATTTTCGGTCTAAGCCTGTCTTGTGCAAGTACAGTGGTATTACTCAAAGCTCTCGGTGATCGAGGTCTGCTCGAATCAGTCAATGGTAAAATTGCCGTAGGCTGGCTGTTGGTTGAAGACCTCGTGATGGTACTGGCATTGGTTCTGTTACCTGCCACTGCAGTCCTACTCGGTGGGCAAGCCATTGAAGGTGCCAATGCAGATGATAGCATTTGGCTGACTTTAGGCATCACACTGCTGAAAGTTGCAGGCTTCATTGCCTTCATGCTGATTGTTGGCAAGCGCTTAGTGCCTAAAATTATGCAAATTGTGGCACGACTTGGCTCACGTGAACTCTTCACGTTAACTGTTGTTGCTGCTGCGGTGTCCATTGCATTTGGCGCATATAAAATCTTTGGCGTTTCTATGGCCTTGGGTGCATTCTTCGCTGGGATGGTGGTGAAGGAATCCGACTTCAGTCACCGTGCAGAAGAAGAAACCCTGCCTTTACGTGAAATTTTTGCCATTTTGTTCTTCGTTTCTGTTGGCATGCTGTTTGATCCAAGGATCTTGCTAGAACAACCACTGCATGTATTGGCTGTTGTCGGCATTATTATGATTGGTAAAACCATCGCTGCCATGGCTTTGGTTTTATTCTTCCGTTATCCACTCAATACAGCACTGACCGTTGGTGCGAGCTTGGCTCAAATTGGTGAATTTTCTTTCATCTTAGCTGCACTCGGAGTTTCACTTCAACTGCTGTCTATTGAAGGTCAAAACTTAATTTTAGCCGGTGCGCTCATCTCCATTACCCTAAACTCTTTTGTATTTTCAGCCGTTGAACCAATACAAAGATGGATTCGTGAGCGCTCATCATTGGCTCGCTTACTTGAACGTAGTGGTGACCCCTTGGCAATGCTTCCAGATGAAGTCTCACAAGATTACCTACGCGATCAGGTGGTGATCGTTGGCCATGGTGAGGTTGGGCGTCGTATTACCCGTACGCTGATGGAACAAAATATTAAGGTGGTGATTGCAGAAGAAAACCGTGAGATTGTGGAAAACTTACGGGAAAAAGGCATTGCCGCTGTTTCTGGTATGGCCACTGAACCGAGCGTACTCATTCAAGCACACATTCAACATGCACGCCTTTTGGTACTCTCACCCATGGATATTTTGGATATTCATAAAATTGTAGATATTGCCAAAACGTTAAACCCACAAATTCAGGTCTTGGTATGTGCTGAGAGTAAGCAAGAAGCCGAAGTGATCCGCAATGATAATATTGGCGAAGTGTATTTTGCCAAAGAGGAAATGGCCAAAAATATGAGCAATCATATTTTGAATCAAATCCAAATTGCGCATCATGAAGCCCCTACGCATTAAGCTCATCACGCTATAAAAAACGCACGCTTCTGTGCGTTTTTTATTATCCGTTTTTTGAGTACACACTGGTCAAAACAAAGCAAAACCGATAAGCTTCAAACACTTAACAATACATATTTAAATATAATATTTTCGAGGGCATCATGCATTCAAAAGGCACACTCACCACTTGGAAAGACGAGCAAGGCTTTGGGTTTGCAACAACTGAACAGCAAACTGATAAAGTCTTTGTACATATTAAAAATTTTAGCTATAAAACCCGTCGCCCATGCGAAGGGGATCAATTGGTCTATGATATTCAGATGGATGCCAATCAGCGCCCTCAAGCTGTGAATATTCAATTTTTACATGACTTTGAACGAAAAAAATTACGCCATCAACGACATAACCAAACTGAAGAAGGCAAGCAATTGCTGTCTAAAATTGCAGCCTATCCATTTATTTTAGTGTTATTAGCTTTATGCTTTTGGGGAAAAATCAGTATTTGGGTGCTTGGCTACTATATCGTGCTAAGCCTACTGACCTTCTTTTTGTATTGGCAAGATAAAAACGCAGCACAAAAAAATCAACGGCGCACACCTGAAAAAACGTTACATCAATGGAGTTTTTTAGGGGGTTGGATGGGCGCGCTAATTGCTCAGCTCAGCTTACGTCATAAATCACAAAAGAAAGAATTTCGTGAAACGTTCTGGCTTACGGTGCTGGGTAATATTATAGTGTTTGCGGTCTTTGTCTACTTCACTTGGCCTTCAACATTTTAATGCCAACTTGATCGAAGCACACATAAAAAAACGCACCAAAAGGTGCGTTTAATTTTTTAAATGATTAACTCAAATATTGTGGCTTCTCATCCACAACGCCTGCTTGCCATTCATTGACTTGCTTTTCAAGCAAACCATATAGCGCAGCCTGAATCATCTGCTGCGCAATCACAGGTGTTTGATCCCCAAGTAAGGCTCGGACCTCTTCATTAAATTGAATCGTCACCAAAGGCTCTTGCTCTGAGCCTGCATTACGCAAGGCCAATTCACCACCCTCGAGTTGCACAAGTTCTAAAATTGCGTCTTGATTTCCAAATAATTCTTTCAACTGTTCTATAGACATATATCCTCCATGCACAACATGGTGGCAAAGGCTACTGCACTTTGCACGGCTTAGATCATTAATATCGGGTTGAAATTGGCAATTTCAAGTACTGCTCATTAAATCGAATTAGAACTCCACCATTTCATTACGGAAGCCATCAATCAACTGCGTTAATTCACGATGCCATTCACGTAAAATTTTGGTATCAGGCAACCATGCTTGAGGCGACTGCGTCACTTTAATAATTAAATTTGACGAGGTTTCTGCCTCAGGTTCCGGTGCACTTGGCTCTGGTGCATACTGACACATCCGGTAAGCTCGCTTTAATTCAGCAATAAATCCTTCTTTGGCCAATTTTTGCATGACGGAAATTTCAGGAGACACCTGACCTTTAGCCGCCATATGTTCTTCTACAGATTTTAAAGTTGGATTAAAGTCATTTAAACGATAATAGCGCACCAGTTCCTGCAAGAACGCCAATACCGCACCGTGTAAGTGAAATACTGCAGCCTCTCGATGTGCTTGTGCTTGCTGAATATGTTCTACTTGCTCAGCTTGTTGGCAAGCCAGTCGTGCAAAATAGAGTTTTTGGTTGGTGCGATCAGCATGGTAACGAGCAACTCGAGACATGAATTTAATTCCTACATTTTGGCGTTGAGTACAAGCACAAGCTTAAACTCAAACTCTCTGAATTCACAATAAATATTATGGATGATCCATTTCAATTAAATAGATTTTCCGTTTAGCAATTTGTGGTTGTATTGTTGCAATGGGACGAATATTTTCTAAAGTCCAAGCCCAGTATCCTGCTTCCCAATAAGAGGCCTGTGCAGGCTCAATTTCATCTTCAGTCCAAGCATGGACTTCTCGCACATCCACCATTGCAATGGCATGCCCCATTTCCTCCGCACCTTCTTGGTGTAGAAAATGCTGATTTTCGACAATCACTAAATTCTTTAAAGGCAATTGCTCAGGGCGCCAACGGCGCACTTCCAGTGTTTTTAAACCATTGACAATTTTTTGCCCTGCAGGTGCCACTATAGAAAGTGCAAAATAGGTCTGCATGCTGAATTCACCATAAAAAAAGGAGCAATTATTGCTCCCTTTCTTTATTAAGCTTTTGGTTTGTCTTCGACAGATTTAACTCGAATACCCATACCTTTCACTTTCAGCGTATTTAAACCTTTAATCGCTTTAATTGCTTCACGGCCATTTGGCATTTCTACAAAACCGAAACCTTTAGATTTGCCCGTTTCAGCATCCATTACTACCACTGCTGATTCAACCTTACCAAAAGGTTTAAACAATTCCAGTAATTCTGCTTCTGTTACCGAGCGCTCTAAGTTACGTACTAAAATATTCATTCAATTTTCCAAATAGGCAGCGTCCTCAAAAAGCATTTGCCTATGGTTGCTTTTTGAACTTGCGTGCTCAATCACGTCAATCCACTATTTTAATCGAGATCGATGCCAAAATCTAAATTAATCGACTTACGCTCAATTAAAGCAGTTTTTACTGTTTGTTCACGTTGCTTATAATGTGTTTCCATCGTACATAATTGACGCGTCATATCATTAAAAAAGTAGCTTTGAACTTTGCGTCCTTGCTCATCAACGGTTTCACGCGCCCAATGATTTAAGTTTTGCTTGGTTAAAATCAATTCATTTTGCGCACGAGTTAAAGCCACATACAGTACACGGCGCTCTTCCTCTACGGCATCAAAATCGCCTGCAGCCCGTGAGTTTGGATACTGTCCTGGGCTAACATTGGCCACATAGCAGACTTTCTGTTCTGTCCCTTTGGCAGAATGAATAGTAATTAAAGTCACGACATCGGTATCGGATTGGCGTTCAATTTCAGAAATAGATACCGGATCAAGCACATAAGCTTCTAAAAACTCTGCCAATTGATCGTGCTTAGACGCCAGTTGTTTGACCAACTCAAAATCACCTTGGCGACGTGGCCAATCCTTTTTATAGTTCTCCGCCAACTGCGTTTCAATCGCTTGAATGGCCAAGCTCACACACGCTTTAACCTGATCTTTGAGCACCGACATTTGCTTCATGATCAATATCGCTTCTGCAGGCACTTTACCAAACTTCTCTAATTGCTTTGCAATACCATCAATGTCGTGTTCAAGTAGCAATTGCTGTGAAAGCTTACTCGCGCCTACATCCCCCACACCATTCCACAAGGTTAAAAAGCGCATCCAAGCAATGTCATCAAGTGGATTAGACATGAGGCGAAGCAGGCTCATCAGATCTTTTACATGCGCTGTTTCAAGCAGTTTCATGCCACCAATAAAGCGATAAGGTACGTTGGCAGCAATGCAGGCTGCTTCAATACTACGGGCGGCAAAGCTCGAACGTACCAGCACCATGTGATCTGACCATTTGTTGCCTTGTAAATAATGGCGCTCTTTAATATCAATCGCAATCCATTTGGCTTCATCAAATTCATTTGGGAAAATATGCATTTTCGGCTTAATGCCTTCCCCACGATGCGCATCTAAACGTTTGTCATATTTAATTTCAGATTCATCTAATAACCAATTAGAGAGGTCTAAAATTTCTTGAGTCGAGCGGTAGTTTTTTTCCAGTTTAAAGATTTCAGCATTTGGCACTCGCTCTTTAAAATGATGAATGTTTTCAAAGTCTGCACCGCGAAAGCCGTAAATGGACTGCGCATCGTCACCCACGCAAAATAAACTTACACGATCCTTCAATGGCTCTAATAAAGCCCATTGCAAGGGATTGGTGTCCTGCATTTCATCGACCAACATATAACGACAAATCGACGCCACATAATCCACTAAACCATCAGACTCCGCCAAAGCCTTCGCCACAATGGCTAAAATATCATCATAATCTAAAAATGCACGGGCACGTTTGCGGGCTTCGTACTCTTTCATAATGTCCGCAATCTGGTCTTTGAGCGCCAAATATTCGGGCATTTGTTTTTCTAGTGCTTCACTCAGTTTTTGACGGGTATTGCGTGCATAAGAATATAGATCGCAAAGCTCAGCAGGCTTAGGTAAAAAGTTAGGATTTTTTTTATCGTCGCGCCCACGAATCAAGCGAAACATCATATTTTGATCATCACGATCAATAATGGAAAACTGCTCTAAACCAAAAGCTTTTGGAATACGGCGTAGCAAGTACATACAAAAAGTATGAAATGTCGATGCTCGCAAGCCCTGTGCTTGATCGCCCAAGGCCAGTTCAACACGTGCCACAATTTCACTGGCCGCACGACGGGTAAAAGTTAAAATTTGAATTTGATTGGCTGGTACACCTTGATCAATTAAATAAGCTGCACGCGCCACGATGGTTTTGGTTTTACCACAACCTGCCCCTGCCAAAACCAAGCTATGCTGTGCTTCTGTTGTTGCGGCTTGTTTTTGTTGCGGGTTTAATTCATTAATCAGGTTGGCTAAACTCATGGTGTCTCATCGTACGGGTTAGGCCTATAGTTTAGCAGAGCTGTATGCAGAAAACTTGATGAACAAAGCTAAGCTGAGATCACAAGAAAGGCGCAGTAGCGGTACAAAAGTGGCTGAATTTCATTTTGTATCAGCCAATTAGTTTATACGTATTTTAAAAATAAGCATAAAATATTATCGATACACTCTGATGGTTTTATTGTCTAGCACTTCATAGCTCAGACCCAATCGCTGAGTAGTCACATCAAGATAAGTTAAAAAATTTTGATCTCTTAAATTGATGGGAAAACTCCTTTTTTTATCCACGCTTTGATCAATCACAACTTTAATCCCTTTTTCATGCTGAATGAGATATGCGGCTGTTTGAATTGAATTATCATTAAATCGAAAAGACGTTTTATTTCCTTGTTTTAATCTGTCTTTCACTTCATGAGTGGCATCCGCATGAGCAAAGCCAAAACTCTGTAGACCCAACATCGACACTAAAAAGATTATTTTTTTCATCGTTGATCTCAATAAACATTATTTCAGTAATTTAGCTATATTTTCACACGCTTTTTGCAAGTTCATTTCCGCATTTTTGAATGCATCTTCCAAGGCACAATTTGGTGGATTAATCCCAACAATCTGCGTAAATCCTAAATCATAAAGTTCAGCTATACTCTCACCCACCACACCAGCAAAAGCAATTACAGGCTTATTGAACTGCTTCGCCACCTGCGCCACGCCATACGGTGTTTTACCCAATTTGGTTTGATGATCAATTTTACCTTCAGCTGTCAGCACATAATCCGCCTGCGCAATTTTTTGCGCCAGCTTCGTCTGCTCAATCATCAGCGCTATGCCTGATTGAATGGATGCGCCTGCAAAAGCCATCAGACCAAAACCGAGTCCACCTGCGGCGCCTGCACCTTGAACATTGCGTAAAGTACAACCCAGTGTCGCTTCAACCACATCAGCATAGTGGCTAAGGTTCTGGTCTAACTGTTGTACCATCTGCTGTGTTGCGCCTTTTTGTGGCGCAAAGATATAGGATGCGCCATTTACACCACACAACGGGTTATTGACATCACTGGCAATAATGATTTCGGTCTGTGCTAAACGAGGATCGAGTTGGGTCACATCGACCTGTACGACTTGATGTAGATTTCCGCCACAGACCTCAATTTCTGTAGCTTGATCATTTAAAAATTGAACCCCGAGTGCCTGTGCCATACCAGCACCGCCATCATTGGTTATGCTTCCGCCTAAGCCAATAATAATTTTATTTACGCCTAAATCTAATGCTGCCCTGATCATTTCTCCCGTGCCATAGGTCGAAGTCAGTGACGGATTTCGGGCCCTAACTGTCACAAGATGAATACCATTGGCTTTTGCCATTTCAATAACTGCGGTTTTCCCCCCATCAATAAGACCAAAATAGGTATGAATACGTTGATTAGGCAAAGGCCCTCTAACTGTGATTGCATGTGTTTGCCCATAGCAAACACTGAGTAATGCATCCACAGTGCCCTCACCACCATCGGCCATTGGAACGGCAATAACATCTGCATGTGGAATAACATTTAAAATGGCACGTCGCATTGCGTTACAGGCTTGCTGCGCACTCAGACTTTCTTTAAATGAATCGGGAGCAAGAACAAAAGTGGTCATCTCAATGCTCAAAATAAACCTTGTCCTAAACCATAACGGTTTTAAAATAATAGGTATATCTAAATATCAAAAAGGTTCGAAATGTCTCGAATTAACTTGGGTCAGTCTGCAACTGAACTGTATAAAAAAGTTGCCGAACTAGATGCTTTGGCCATGCAAAAAGTCCAAGAAGCACAGTTGAATGAAGGAAGGCTTTGCACATTTGCTTAAACTCCGTGCCTCACAAATTAATCAATGTGCATTTTGCATTCGGATGCATGCTCAAGATGCCCTCAAAACAGGTGAAAGCGCAGAGCGAATTGCGCTTTTGAATGCTTGGCGTGAAACTGAATACTATGATCAAGCAGAACGAGCAGCTTTAGCTTTAATGGAAGCCATCACGCTTATTGCCGTAGACCAAGTGCCCGATGCGATTTATGAAGATGCTTTACCCTTTTTAACGGATGCACAAATTAGTGCCATTGAATGGCTAGCGATTGTCATTAATGCATGGAACCGAATTGCGATTAGCAGTCGCTACAGCGTGAAGCCTTAATTGCATACTAAAAAGAGCGCCTTAGCGCTCTTTTTTACATCTCATTACTTCTAAGCTTATTGATCTGCCGAGCTCTTTGGCACTTCACGGCGAATATATGAAGCCAAAGTCAGATAGTTAATTCCTTGGAATAAAATATCGACTGCTAAAAATAACCCCAACACCCAAAATGGCGCATCAGGCGACATGAAGATAATCACGCCAGTAATTAAAGTCAGTAAGCCTGAAAATAAAGTCCAACCCCAGCCTTGTATCGCACGGAATACAAGCGCACTCAAGACACGAATCACACCTGCAACAATTAAGATAATCGCCAGAATATTGGTCAAGATAATAGCCGTTTTGACTGGCGTACTAAAGGCATAATACCCAGCAACCAAATACAAAAGACCAAACAACGCCCAAAGCCAGCGAAACCCACCTTCAAAAATTTTAAATGCGGCCACAAAATGCAACAGGCCACCAATCATCATGAGCACACCAAAAATAAACACCACAGACAGTGTCGCAAAAGGCAAAGCGGCTAATAAGACAACGCCAAAAATGGTCAGTAAAATACCCAAGCCTAAATACCATTTACGATTTTCATGTAATTGATGTCGAACTAAATCATTTCCTACTGTTCTCATATTCTTCTCAAGTCAGATGGCTTTATTGAGTTGTAACACGTTCTGTGCTTAGGCAAAAGTCCAAAAGTTATACACAGTTTTCCATCAAATCGTACTTAGGACTGTGGATAAAATTTGAGTTATCCATAGTTAAGGTTTGAGCCAACCGACTTCTTGTGCTGTTTGTGTATTGATCAATGTTTGCGCTAAATGCTCTGGCATTTTACTTTGCGTCGCTGAAACTGGAATATGCCCAGCCATGAGTTCAGCCTTAGCCTGTGGATAGCGCGGTAACTGTTCTGGATACGCATAACCCTGCGGAAAAATCGGTTGCCCCGTTGCTAAATCATACTTATCGGTTGCGCCAAAGGCATGTAAAAGCTCATGTACCAAGACAATTTTATTTTGCGCACTTTGCTTTTTGGATGCGAATAAATTCACTGAGCCGATGCGTCCATTTTCAAGTGCTGTTGAATGCTTTAACTCTCGCGTTTGGCGCGGATCATAATAATTTAGATACAGCGTTAAGCTGGCAGAACCATCACTTTTTTGCTGATTGTTCCATGCATAAAAACGGAACTTTAAGCTCCATAACATGACATCTAAAATATTGGCCTGATCGGGTACTTTGGGAGGCAACTGTTTCAACTCACGTCCTAAACGGAAGTAAAAATAGGTCGGTTGCCCACGAAATTGCTGCGCATAGTTTTGTAAATATTGCTGTGCGCCATCTAAATCTCGCTCCGAAAGATGTTGGATATAGGTCTGAGTTGTCGCTAAACCATCGGCATTAATTGGATGTAATAATACAAATACAGGCTTGTTCCAATCCTGATTTTTATCTCTATACGCGTTGAGAGCAACAATCCCCAACACGATTAATAAGCACAGAATTCTTATTTTTTTCCACATGTTAATTTAAACCAAGACACGATTTACTTTAATATATTTGTTTTTTTCAATATCTTTAAAATCAATCCATCCTGAATGAATTGTCTCAATTGCTTCCTCATAATTTCTTATATTTAAATCTGTCTTTTTTAAGTATTCAATAACATCTGACATTTTTGCCCAACCATCATTGACGGCATATATATTAATTGCTTTTTGAACTAGCCGTAAAAAAGAGCTAAAACTACTTTTCCGAAGGTACATTTGGCTACCTTTCATTTTGGTCTCAAACACACCTAGTGCCTTAATTAATGTTGAAAGCTTATCTGATCCATAGTTTCTTGTATCAAAATCAGGCTTTACCGCATTAATATACCCTCCAACTAAACCTAAATAAGCCCATCCACTATCGTCTGAATTATCTTTCACAGCCTTATAAATCAAATTTAATGTAGCTTTATCTATATCTAATTTTAAATTTTCTTTTTCGAGTTTTTCATTTTTTAATGGCTCTTTAATATTATTCTTACTATCTGTTAGATCAGTTGCCTCTCTCATCTCTTCTTTTTCAACTGTGAGCAGATTTTCAACCGAAATAAATTTATCACATGCTTTCTTAAATGCTTCTGGCGTAGTTTTTTTTCCAAAACCAAAAACAGTAAGCCCGTTTTCACGAATACGGGATGCTAATGGCGTAAAATCACTATCACTTGAAACAATGCAAAAATCATCTAATGCGCCTGCATACAATAAATCCATCGCATCAATAATTAAAATCATATCCGTAGCATCTTTACCTTTTGTGTAGGCAAATTGCTGTACAGGCGTAATTGCATGAGGAAGTAAAACATCTCTCCAATTTTTTAATGTTTCACTACTCCAATCACCATATACTCGCTTGACACTAGCTATTCCGTATTTTGCGACTTCTTCAAGTACCGAAGGTATCGCCTGTATAGATGAGTTATCAGCATCGATCAAAACTGCAAATTTTTTAGTTTGTAATTCCATCTTTCCCCACAAAAAATTATTTATTTCAAATTGTTGCCTTTATTTATATTGCCATAAAAAATGCCGGCAATCGCCAGCATTTTTTACATCTTAAAATTTACGCTTCAATCCACTTTCCATCTTGGTAAACCAATGACCACTTGGTTTGTTTCCCTTCAGGCGTTTCAGAACCTACATATTGTGCTTGGTTCTTACGGCTAAATTTCACCAAGGTTGGATTACCTTCAGGGTCTACATCTGGTGCTTGTAAAATAAACTGATATTTTGGATCCAGTTGTTCTGCAACACTGCGTAGCTCGGCTACTTTTGGCGCACGTGTTTCACGAATTTTCGGGAACTTGCTAGCAGCCAAGAATAAACCTGCAGCACCATCACGAAGAACAAAGAAGTCGTCGTGTTTTACTGAACGGAGATGTTCCATCTTGATTGGATCAACACGCGGTGGTGCAGCTTGACCATTCTTCAGCACTTTACGCGTGTTATCACAACTTGTGCACGCGAAATACGGGCCAAAGCGACCAGTTTTCAGTTGCATCTCGCCATCACATTTGTCACATGGAATGGTTGGACCATCATAACCCTTAATTTTGAACTCACCTTCTTCAAGCTCAAAACCATTACAGTCTGGGTTATTACCACAAATATGTAATTTACGACCGCCGTCAATCACGTAGCTGTCCATCGCTGTTTCACAGATCGGACAGCGTTTTTTCGACATTAAGTCCGCTGTTTCTGCTGCATCATCATCAGATAATGCCGCTAAGGACTCAACAGGTGTTAAGTTTAATGTGCCTTTACAACGCTCTTTAGGTGGCAAGTTATAGCCTGAACACCCTAAGAAAACACCCGTCGTACCCGTACGAATCTGCATTGGACGTTCACATTCTTTACAGTGAACAGCTGCCACTTCTACAGGTAAATTACGGCGCATACCGCCTTCACCTTGCGCATTGGTTAAACGTGTTTTGAAATCACCATAAAAGCTATTCAGTAGCTCTTTCCAATTACGCTCGCCATCTGCAACTTTATCCAGCTGACCTTCTAAGTCTGCGGTAAAGTCATAGTTCATTAGGTTATTAAAACTTTCATCCAAGCGGTCTGTCACAATCTCACCCATCTTCTCTGCAAAGAGACGACGGTTTTCAAGCTTCACATAACCACGGTCTTGAATGGTTGAAATAATAGCGGCATAAGTCGATGGGCGGCCAATGCCTTTTTTCTCTAACTCTTTGACCAATGATGCTTCAGTAAAGCGTGCTGGTGGCTTAGTAAAGTGCTGTGATGGATCTAACTTTTCAAGTTTGAGCACTTCACCGACTTTCACCGCAGGCAACAGTACATCATCATCAGATTTGTTTTGCCCACGTACTTTGGTAAAACCATCAAACACTAAGGTACGACCTTTGGCTTTAAGTTCTACGCCATTGGCATCCACTAAAATAGTCGAAGATAAATATTCTGCTGGCGTCATTTGGCACGCCACAAACTGACGCCAAATGAGGTCATATAAGCGTTGAGCATCACGCTCTACACCCACTAAGCTATCGCCTTTTAAACCCACAGTTGAAGGACGAATCGCTTCATGGGCCTCTTGTGCACCGGCTTTGTTGCCATAACGATTTGGCTTGGCTGGTAAATACTTCTCACCAAACTCAGACTCAATATGGCCACGAACCATATTTACCGCATCATCACTCAAGAATGTTGAGTCTGTACGCATATAGGTAATAAAACCTGCTTCATACAAACGCTGTGCCAGCATCATGGTTTTCTTCACAGAGAAACCTAAACGCGTGCTGGCTGCTTGTTGCAATGTTGAAGTGATATACGGCGCGCTTGGATTGACCTTGGTTGGCTTATCTTCACGTGCTGAAACGGTATAGTTGGCATCTTTTATCAGATTTAATAACGCATCAGTTTGCGCTTTGTTCTGAAGTTTAAGTGTTTTGCCATTTTGCTTTACTGCTTCTAAGCGAATGTCATCTTTTGCAGATTTGGTATCTGCAAAGACTTGCCAGTATTCCTCTGGAATAAATGCACGAATATCTCGTTCACGCTCGACCACCAGCTTAACCGCAACAGACTGTACTCGACCTGCCGATAAACCACGGGCAATTTTTTCCCACAGCAATGGCGAAATCATAAAGCCAACAACACGGTCCAAGAAACGACGTGCTTGCTGTGCATTCACTTTGTTGGTATCTAAGCGCGATGGATTTTTAAAGGCTTCTTGAATGGCATTTTTGGTGATCTCGTTAAATACCACACGCTGATAACGTGAATCGTCACCACCAATCACTTCTTTTAAGTGCCAAGCGATCGCTTCCCCTTCACGGTCCAAGTCCGTTGCGAGATAAACCTCGTCAACCTGCGAAGCAAGCTTTTTCAGTTCTGAAACGACATTTTCTTTACCAGGAAGCACTTCATAATGCGCTTTCCAATCATGTTCTGGGTCAACCCCCATACGATTAACCAAAGCATTTTGAGCTTTTTCAGCCTTCTGTTCATCGGTTAATTTGGTACGAGTTGCAGGTTTTTTTTCTGCAGTTTTTGCTGAGCCACCTGTTGGTAAGTCACGTACGTGACCCACAGATGATTTAACAATGTAATCCGAACCTAAATATTTATTGATTGTTTTCGCTTTTGCAGGCGACTCCACAATCACCAAGGCACGCTTCTTACCAGCTTCGGGAGATTGCGCTGTGCTGCTTTTTGATGTGGACCGAGGAGCGTTCGCCATAATTAACCATTAATCCTGTTTTATTTAAATAATTAAAGTTCAGCCAAAGAATGTAAATATGCTTTCATATCTTCAAGCTGTGTTGCTCTGAGGTCTGATTCTTCATCCCAGAATATACCCACACAGTTCGCCTGCATATCAATAGCATAAATGCCCTTTAATGCAACGGGTAAATCCTTAAACTTGTCGTCGCCATACACCAATTCTAGTTTTTGATCGACCACACGCGCACGCATTAAGGGCAAGCGAGCATCTGGAATTAAAACACTGTAGTACGCCACCATACTGGCACGTTTCTCAGACGCCATTGGGATTTTTGTCCACTCTGGTGCGGCCACCAAACGCGGGTGCAAAGACATTTTTCGCGCCTTATCACGCATAATGCCCAAAGCCTTTTCACGAGGATTGACCCGAAGTCCAAAAATAGACCCTAACACAAACACAACAATGAAGACTGTAATCCAAATTCCAGTATTTTCCATAGCACAACCTTTACGTTCCTTTATTAGAGTTGCACAAGCACAATATAAAAGGCAAGATCAAAATAATTAATGCTCAGCTTATTTGTTCATTTTCGATAAAATGAATCCTTTGATTTGCACGGCTTTTGTGCCATTCCGCCTTTTCTTCCAACAGCGTGTCGTCTAAAAAGGCCTGTACTCTAAAAACTGGCCTATGTTAAAACAAGCTTTTATTCGCGTTCTGTGACAATCACGTAAAACACTGATGATTTATTGGGCATCTCTAACAACCAGCGAAATCGTAGGCATGAAAAAGGCGATTTTTTAAAACCGCCTTGGATCGACATGCGCATTAATTTAAAAACATTTCATGACTATAAATGACTTCATGACCATTCCAATAAATATAACCTTTATCCAATAATTCTTTGAGTAATAAACGAATATCAGATTGCGGGAACATTTCACTCAGCACATCACGTAGCGCATAAATATCTTTGGGTTTTTGCGCATTTAACAGGTTAAGCTTTTTAATGACTTCCAACTGTACGGGGTCAACTTGCGCAAAGTTGCGATATAAATCCAGTACTTGTATATCAGAATCCCCGACTGATTGTTCTTCACCTGTAGGTTTATTTAGCTGGGCCATAGCGTCACTTAAATTGGTCACAGGTGCAACCGATTCCGTTTGCTCTAAATCCAGTTTTAGCCACTGTTTGAGTATCTTTTTACGGAAATTCACCTGCTCATCATAGCGCTTTACAATTTTCAGGTTAATCAACATTCCCACCAAATGCTGTGCTTTTTCTGGCAAAACTTGCAAGATGTTTTCAACTGAATTTCTCAGTGCTTCAACCGTATTTGGCTTACCTGTCATTTTACCTAAAGCATCGCAATATTTTTTCACCAATTGCAAATGTGGTTTCGCCTTAATGGTGCTTACACTCGGCAAATGATGCTGTTGACTGTTGTCCTCAACTACTTCTTCTTGAATCTGAATTAAGCTACATGAAATATCGGCATTACTCAGCATATCCAACAGCATTTCGCTACTGTCCATCGCCGAGATAATTTCGACATGGCTGTCTGATTCCAATAAAGCCATTAATTGCCCAACCACAACAGCATATTCAAATTCTTTTTGCGCCGCACTTGGCGTGTCTAGAATAATAATCTTCCCACTGCTGACCCAGCTTGAAAATTCGGTTAAATCCTCAAGCGAATATTCAAAATATCCTTTGCAATTCAATAGATATAAAACAGGATAATGTTCAATAATTTCGCGCAACAGACTGGCCGTTGGCATATTATTTTCTAAATCAAGCAATACGGCTTTGGAACTCATAATCAGAAAAATCGTGCAGGAATTTTATTCAGATGCGCATTACAGCGGTACATACCGCAAAGGTCAAGCGATCTTATTCAGGAATTGTAAATCATCATGAATTTAGCAAATGCAATGTCAAACACACAGAAGCGTTTTCCATTGAAAAACGCGCATCTATGATATTTATTTGCATTTATCCAGTATGTATCTGGCCATTAATAGTGCGGTGGGCGATTGGTCATTGGATCGAAGGCTGCAATTCCTTCAGATAAATCTGCAGACTCAACGCGCTGGTAAAGTAGCTGCATCTGCTTCTTTAAATTAGCTATTTCCACCGATTGAAGTGCGACTTGATCATTCAGTTGTTCAACTAAATCGTCTAAAAATGCAATTCGGACTTGCAAATCTTCAATGGGTGCGGAAAATGACGCCTGATTATCCAAATTCTGTTGTTTAGTCATTTTAAGTCCTCATTTGAGATTTTCAGGAAACATTATGGCCTATATTACTTTAAGGGATGTCCAACTAGCGTTTGGTGGACCTGCCTTGCTCGACGGCGCGAATTTTAACTTAGAACGCGGCGAACGAGTGTGTTTGATTGGCCGTAATGGTGAAGGTAAGTCTACTTTACTTAAACTGATTGAGGGAAGTTTATTGCCCGATCATGGCGAAATTGCACTACAAAACGGCATCACCATTTCGATGTTGACGCAAGATGTACCCATGTCATCAGGTAAAGTTGCAGATATCGTTGCCGAAGGTGCGGGTGAAGCAGCCGCAATTTTAAAAGCCTACCATGAAGCCAGCGAATCATGTGTACTGGGTGATATGGATGCTTGCGAACGCATGGGCGAATTGCAACATCAAATGGATTTACATGATGGCTGGTCACTTGAAACTAAAGTGAATGCCATTTTAAGCAAAATGGGCCTAGACCCAGAAGCAGACCTTTCAGACTTATCTGGTGGTCGTAAACGTCGTGTGCTCTTGGCACGTGCTCTATTAACACAACCTGATGTGTTATTACTCGACGAACCAACCAACCATTTGGATGTTGAAAGCATTGAATGGTTAGAAAAGTTCTTACTCGATCAAAACAATTTAACTTTATTGTTTATTTCGCATGACCGTGCATTTGTCGACAGTCTAGCTACACGTATTGTTGAATTAGACCGCGGTATTTTGCGTAGCTATGAAGGTAACTATTCACGTTACCTCGACCTCAAAGCACAGCAAATGGAAGCTGAAGAAAAGCAAAATGCACTGTTTGACAAACGCCTAGCTGAAGAAGAAGTCTGGATTCGCCAAGGCATTAAAGCGCGTCGTACGCGTAATGAAGGCCGTGTTCGTGCTTTAAAAGAACTTCGCGAGCAATCCAAAGCACGTCGTTCACAACAAGGTAAAGTGACGATGGCGACGCAAGAAGCGAGTCGCTCAGGCAAAGTGGTATTCGAAATTGATAACCTAAGCGTACGCTTTGGCGACAATGCACCAATTATCAAAGATTTCTCTGCATTGGTATTGCGTGGCGATCGTATTGGCTTAGTAGGTGATAACGGTGTAGGTAAAACAACACTGATTAAAGCCATTTTAGGTGAACAAGAACACACTGGCGTAGTAAAAACAGGTACTCAACTTGAAGTGGCATACTTTGACCAATTACGTAATGCACTTGATCTTGAAAAATCAGTAAAAGATAACGTATCTGAAGGTTCTGATCATGTCGATGTAAATGGTAGCCGTCGTCATATTTACAGCTACTTACAAGACTTCTTGTTCTCTCCAGAACGTGCGCGTACGCCAGTAAAAGCACTGTCTGGCGGTGAACGTAACCGTATCTTATTGGCTAAGCTCTTACTTAAACCATCTAACCTCATTGTGATGGATGAACCAACCAACGACTTAGATATGGTGACCTTAGAACTGCTTGAAGAAATGCTCGGCAACTACAAAGGCACTTTATTGTTGATTTCGCATGACCGTGCATTTATGGACAACGTTGTGACCTCTACATGGGTATTTGATGGTAAAGGCACCATTGATGAATATGTGGGTGGTTATCAAGATTATTTAGAGCAACGCCCAGATCAAACAGTCGTTGATCAAAAAAGTGCGGTAAAAAAAGCCGTTGCAAAAGCGGAAGCTGCAGCCACTGCTCCTGCAAAAAAAGTGAAGTTGAGTTATAAAGACCAACGTGCGCTGGATCAACTCCCTGCCGAAATTGAAGCCTTAGAACAGGAGCAAGCACAGCTTTCTGAAAAGCTTGCAGATGGCTCTTGGTTTATGAAAGATGCAGATGCAGCGACTCAAGCTTCACAGCGTTTGGCTGAAATTGATGATCTGATGTTAGAAAAAATGGAGCGCTTAGAAGAATTGGAAAATATGACCAAGTAATTCTACGCACACAAAAAACGCCACTTCATGTGGCGTTTTTTGTGAACTGAAAAAGCGATCCTCTAACAGCACATTTTGCTTCAAAATAAGCCTGAAGATTGCATTAAGATGATAGACATCTCGCATTCACTTTAACTTCAACCAATCCACTGATTTAGCCCAGCCTAGGACCCGTATGCATTCAAAAGACTTTGCCAATACCGTGTATGTGGTCAAAATTTTATCTTGTGCCATTATCATGGTTTTACTGGCATTAATTTTTGATAAAGACAAAGACACCAATTTCTTTTTATGGGGCTCATTAACTGCATTTTTCACCCTGCAATATGACTTAAAACAAAAAATTAACTTTAACCAAGTCACGGGCAATTTTATTGGCTCAGTGGTCGGAATTATCATTTAGATTGCCATGTCCAAAGCCAATTTTTTACACCTCTATTATATTAATTTGGAATACTTATTTTTGGTGATCGGCATTACCCTCACCACCATTATTTGCGTAAGCTGTAAGGCCAGCCAATTTACCGGCATTGCATTATCGAGCTTTTTGATTGTCACCGTGTACGACGTTGGTCATCACACAATTGATGGCGCATTATTAAGAATTGTCTACTGCTTAATTGGCTGTCTCGTCGCTTTTTTAATTGAAAAAATTTCCTTAGCAATTTTGAGTAAAACATCACATCTTAGTTAAATACATATTGAAAAGAACCTGATTGGTGATTCTGACTTCAATCAACTTTGGTTTTCATCCCAAAGCTTGCTATGGTGCAATGCAGAATGCTGAAAAAGGATGGAAATATGCACATTAGTGATCAAATTGTCTTAGTGACTGGTGGTGCACGTGGACTCGGTTTAGCCATTACACAAGCACTGATTGCAGAAGGCGCAAAAGTGGTGGTGAACTATCATTCAAGCCAACACACAGCGGCGCAATTGATGGCACAGCACCCAAAGCAAGTATTTGCAGTGCAAGCCGATGTGACCAACAAAGCCGAAGTTGAACGTTTATTTGCACAAGCTAAAGCACACTTTGGGACAGCCATTCATTCCGTTGTTAACAATGCTTTGGTACATTTTGAATTTAATGGTGATGCACGCCCAAAACTAGAAGACCTCACTGCTGAAGGCATGACGCGCCAATTTGATGGCGCTGTATTGGCTGCACTCTATACCACACAAGCAGCCCTTGCCGATATGAAACAAGCAGGCTTTGGCCGCATTGTGAATATTGGAACCAATTTAGTCCAAAACCCTGTCGTGCCTTATCATGACTACACCACCGCCAAAGCTGCATTATTGGCTTTTACCCGTACAGCAGCGCAAGATTTGGGCCAATATGGCATTAACGTCAATATGCTATCAGGTGGTTTACTGCAAAGCACCGATGCCAGCAAAGCAACGCCAGATTTTGTTTTTGACTTAATTGCATCTTCTACCCCGCTACGCCGTGTAACCACACCAGACGAATTTGCCGCTGCGATTCTCATGTTCTTATCACCTTATTCACGTGCGGTAACAGGTCAAAACCTCATTGTTGATGGTGGCTTAGTCAAAGGTTAAAGCAAGTCGCTATTTTCAACCTTGTGTGCAGGTTGAACTTTCTCTTTCAATTCAGCTTCATGCTAAACTGAATCCTATATTTAACCTGCATACCCTTCTTTTTTATGAGCCAACAGCCAGATTACCAACCCGGTGAATTTCAGTGGTCCTTTTTATTGCCCAAATATTGGGGAATTTGGATTGGCATTGTATTCCTGATGATCTTGGCCATTTTGCCTTGGGCCATTCAGCACCGTTTGGCCAAAATCTTGGGCAATACAGCATTTAAACATTTAAAGTCACGTCGTAAAACAACGCTACGTAATTTAGAAGTTTGCTTTCCAGAATGGTCAGCAGAAGAAGTTCAGCACAATGCTCGTCAAGTTTTTATCGATCAAATGATTGGCATATTTGAAACCCTCAATGCATGGTATAGCCCGCAGTGGTTTAAAAATCGGGTGAGCATTGAAGGTCTAGAGCATCTGCAACAGGCTCAAGCCGAAGGCAAAGGCGTATTACTCTTAGGTACGCATTCTACGTTGCTCGATGCAGGTGGTTATCTATGCGCTCAATATTTTGAACCCGATGTGGTGTATCGCCCGCAAAATAACCCACTGCTCGACATGCTGATTTACCGTTGCCGTAGTACCATTTATGCCAACCAAATTGATCATGACGATATGCGTGGCTTAATTCGCAATTTAAAAAATGGCCATGCCATCTGGTATAGTCCAGACCAAGATTTTGGACTCAAACAAGGCGTGATGGCACCGTTCTTTGGTGTTCCTGCTGCCACGGTTACGGCGCACCGTCGCTTGCTTAAAATTTCAAAATCAGTGGCTATTCCACTGTATTTTTACCGCACAGGTGATATTAAAAATCCGCGCTATCATGTTTTACTCGAGCCGATTGTAGACAATCTACCGAGTGAAGATGAAGTCGAAGATGCAATTCGTGTGAATAAAATTATTGAAAATCAGCTTCGTATTGCGCCCACTCAATATATGTGGTTTCACCGTCGCTTTAAAAGTCGCCCAGAAGGCTACGACGAAATTTACTAAAACACTTACCTTGATCAGTAGAGAATATTCATGAAAGTCATGCAGCTCTTACCCGAATTAAACAGCGGTGGCGTAGAACGCGGCACCTTAGAAATCGCGCGTGCCTTGGTTGCAGACGGTCATGAATCTTTGGTGGTGTCGCATGGTGGGCGTTTAGTCAACCAATTAGAAACGGAAGGCTCTAAACATTGCACTTTGGCAATTCATAAAAAAGCGCTCTCTAGCCTGTGGCAAATTCGTCCATTACGTCAGCTCATTGAAGCAGAACAACCAGACATTCTACATGTACGCTCACGTGTGCCTGCATGGCTGACACATTTTGCGCTCAAAGGTATTCCTGCACATAAGCGTCCGCACCTGATTAGTACAGTGCATGGCTTTTACTCGATTAATCGTTACAGCCAAATTATGACGCAAGCCGAAAAAGTCATTGCGGTATCGGACAGCGTGGTGCAGTACATTCAGGACAATTATAAAAACTGTCCCCCCCAAGATATTGTCAGAATTTTCCGCGGTATTGATCCTGTGGCCTTCCCACATGGCTACCAACCCTCAGCCCAGTGGATGATCAACACCTATAAAGATTTTCCACAATTGGAAAATAAATTTGTAATTTGCTTACCAGGTCGGATTACCCGACTCAAAGGACATGAAACCCTAATTGATTTGATGCAACAACTGCATAGCCAATATCCACAGTTACATGCCGTGGTTGTCGGTGGTGCAGATCCTAAAAAGGCAGCCTATTTAGAAGAAATGCAAAACACCATTGCCACGAAAGGACTCACCGAGCACATCACTTTTGTGGGTCATCGCTCTGATATTCGTGAATGGCTGGCATTAAGTAATGTGGTTTTATCTTTATCAAATCAAGCCGAAACTTTTGGTCGCACCGCACTTGAAGCCCTGTCTTTAGGTACGCCCGTTATTGGCTGGAAGCGTGGCGGTGTTGCAGAAATTTTAAGCCGTTTATACCCACAAGGTCTGATTAATGTAGATGATCAAGTGGCATTAATACACGCCATTCAACAACACATTGACACGCCACAACAGGTCGCAGAAGTCACAAGCTTTAGCTTAAAAGAAATGTGTGATCAAACTTTAGCGCTGTACAAACAAGTTGTTCAGGCTTCAAACTAACAAGCTCATAATCATCAAAAGCCGACACATAGCTGTCTGCTTTTGATGGTCTGATGGCTTTCAAATAGGGTCTTCGTTAAAAAAGCAACCTTGTTTCAACTACCCAAAAATCTACCCACGCCAAACGCGATAATACGCACTCAGCCAAATTAATAAGGGCATCAGGCTCATGTGGAGTATATTCCGTACACTTTCAGTGACACGCCAGTAGCCACGTTCTAAAATATCGTGCCGTGCCCCAAAGAGTTCCAAGGCCAAAGCCAGTCCGAGCACAGCCCAAATGGCATAATGTGATTTCAGTTGCCGCTGATGACACAGTGCAATCACAAAGAAAATAACCAACCCTAAATAAATATGACCTGCATCGGTCGATAAATGTGCCCACTGCTGAAAAGATATCAACCCTGTGCTCAGGCTCTGCATTGCCATACTCCATACTCTTATTTTTGTGTCGTACTTTTTTTCGAGCTTATTTTAAGCCGCAGAGATGACATAAGAAATACAGACTATCGATCTATTCTGGATCGATAAAAATGGGATGTTTAAAGCACAAAGCATGTGAATGCCGATAATATTGTACATAAAGCAAAGCCCGAGTTTTGCATCCTGCATAACTCGGGCTGATGAGGTTGTGCTTTCACAAGTTTTATTATTGTTTTTTTTCAGTGGCGTTCCTTTCCTGCATCATATCCATGATGACTTGATCCAATCGGCGTTGTCTTCCATAGCTGGGATGATCCATTCCCGATTCCTTTTGCCGATGAAATTAGAATATGTCAATACGTTTAAACTGACCATTCGTCAGAGTCCTAAAGACTTGTAAGCCATTTCCTACATCGTGTATAGCGCCAGTAAAATATCCGTCGACTGTAGCTGTTTTTGAACTGCATCTTAAACCGCCCAAATCGTGTTTTATGGCTTATAGTCCTGTGCAATTTCATCCGTCACAGGCTTTTCCTCACGCTCTGCTTTTTCAATCCCCTCCTGAATCGCTTCTTGTGCTTCCGCTTCGTCATCATCGGTTTGTGTCAAAGACTCTTGCACATGTTCGAACGCCCGGCCCGTCTGAAGGACGACATATACAGGAAAATGATCTGAACCCACATGTGTTACGCGTTCCATGTGGACCAAGGCAAAATCAGTACTATGAAAAATATGATCTAAAGACCAGCGTAAAAATTTATAATCCGCGTGAAAGGTATTGATATATTTACGACCAACACGCGGGTCAAGCAACCCACTAATACGCTGAAATAACCGTGTTGTTCGCGACCACGCTACATCGTTTAAGTCTCCCATCACAATACAGCTTTCATCTAAATCTTTAATTTGATCACCCACAATTAGCAACTCTGCATCTCGCAACGTGGAGTCTTTGGCTTCGGTTGGGCTCGGTGGTTTGGGATGCAAGCAATACAGTTTCACTAAATTGCCTGACCGTAATTGCACGGTGGTATGAATGGATGGAATTTCATCGCTCAAAATGAATTTAACTTCAGTGTCGCGCAAAGGCAGACGACTATATAAATGCATGCCATATAAATTATCCAGTGGGACAGGCACTCGATACGGATAGTCTGCCTCAATGGACGATAAAGCATTTTGCCAAGTTTGATCAGTTTCTAAGGTCAGCAATAAATCGGGTTGATATTTCTGTACTTGCTCAAGCAATAAGTGATATTGAGTATTCGGTGTCAGCACATTTGAAACCAAAATCGAAATTTGCTGTTCGGGATTGAGCTCCGCCTCCGTCACTTGCTTGACTTGTTTTTTCCACAAGAAAGTATATGGCAGCACCATTTTGAGTTGATATGCTATTGCTGCCATTAGCAGTAATAAAATCACGCTACGACTCAGCGCCCAAGGCGCAGGCCAAAACATTAGTAAAAGCCATGCAATTGCACCTAATGCTAGAAGTTGTAAACGTGGAAAATCTGCACCACGAAACCACCATTCATCACGTGGAATCAAGGACCAAAAGCTAAGCCAAATAACAATTAGGGCCAGACCCTCTATCCAAAACATCTACTGCACTCCTTATATTCTAATTTTTTTATTCATTTATAAATTAATATCAATTTTGCATGTAACATAAACAAGATATATTGCACAATATAATTGCTGTTTTGATTATGCAGCTATTGCAGTTGAGCACCCTTTTGGTACACTCAAACCCCTTTTAATTTTTTAACGCACCGAGGCAAAGTGACATGAAAGTAGGTCTGGTCGGTTGGCGCGGGATGGTTGGTTCTGTCCTTATGCAACGTATGGTTGAAGAGAATGATTTTGCTCATTTTGAGCCGTTCTACTTCTCTACCAGTAATGCAGGTGGTGAAGCCCCTGTATTTGGCGGTAAGACCGCCCCAGCACTTATGGATGCAACAGACATTAATAGTCTGAAGCAAATGGATGTCATTATTACTTGCCAAGGTGGCGACTATACGACTGACGTTTTCCCTAAGCTAAAAGCTGAAAACTGGGCAGGCTATTGGATTGATGCCGCATCTACCCTTCGTATGGATGATGAAGCAATTATCGTACTTGATCCAGTAAACTTAAACGTCATTAAAGACGGCTTAGTGAACGGTACAAAAACATTTGTGGGCGGTAACTGTACCGTTTCATTAATGCTTATGGGTTTAGGCGGTCTATTCCAAAATAATCTTGTGGAATGGGCAACGTCAATGACTTATCAAGCCGCTTCTGGTGCTGGCGCGCAAAATATGCGTGAGCTGATCACTGGTATGGGCTACTTGTATAACAATACTAAAGATTTGTTAGATGACCCACGTTCACCAATTTTAGACATCGACTCTAAAATTGCACAATTACAACGTGGCGAAGGGTTCCCATCTGCAAACTTTGGTGTGCCTTTAGCAGGTTCATTAATTCCTTATATCGACAAGCAACTTGAAAGCGGTCAATCGAAGGAAGAATGGAAAGGTCAAGTTGAAACCAACAAGATCTTAGGCAATCAACAAATTGTTCCTATTGATGGTCACTGTGTTCGTATTGGCGCAATGCGTTGTCACTCTCAAGCATTAACCTTGAAATTGAAAAAAGACGTACCGCTTGATGAAGTTGAAGACATATTACGTAACGCCAACCCATGGGCGAAAGTTGTACCAAATACACGTGAAGCTTCAATGACTGATCTAACACCTGTAGCTGTAACAGGTACATTGTCTGTTCCTGTTGGTCGTTTACGTAAGCTCAATATGGGTAAAGAATATCTAGGTGCATTCACTGTTGGTGACCAATTACTTTGGGGTGCTGCTGAGCCTTTACGTCGTATGCTTCGCATCTTAATCGATTATAAAAATGCTTAATCAACATTGTTGTTTTTAAGCTGAAAAAGCCGGTCACATTTGATCGGCTTTTTTTCTGTACTAATCTTGTTAATGTTTTACAATTCTTAAACATCCCGTTAATCTATTCACTTTAAACACCGCGCAATTTGAATTGAGCTAAAAATTAAGATGACTGTCTATAACAAATTAAAAATCGCCATTTTAGCTATACTTGCATCACAGCCTTTGCATGCCATTACGATTGATCCGATTCAAATTCAATCTGCGCCTGGGGAGCTGTTATATGCCGAAATCAACTTTCGTCAATCCGATTCAAATCAGCCTTTGCAAGCCAGCCTAGCCAATGCTGAAGACTTAATGCGTATGGGTGTAGGCCATCAACCTCCAGGCCATTTAAACTTTTTTACTCGTCGAGACAGCGCTGGCAACGGTGTCATTACCATTACTTCGTCACGCCCAATGACCGATGCAGAACTCAACATTGTGGTTAAAGTGACCGAAGGCAATGCCATTCGCCTGCAACACATTAAAACACCATTAAAACGCAGTGCGGGACAAAATCCCTCTCTCGCCAATCTCAGTCGAAATGAACGACCACTGGCCCCTTTGATCATTCGTAATGAAAATGAAATTGGTCTGAATTTACCCGTCAGTACGGCCTATACAGCAAAAACACCCAATTCAATCCAGAAAAATGAAGCACCACTAAGCATTAGCCGCGCTACACCACCAAGTTTAAATAACAGCAGTACACCAACTTTAGCTTCAGTTACACCAGTGGCTCAAGCTTATGCAGTTCCTGCGCCCATGGTCAAAGCGGTAGCCCCAGTCACACCAATTTCCCCAGTACAAAAACAGACTGTTGCATCTGCACAAGCACCTACACCTGCGCAAACTGTAACCAAACCTAGCAATACGGCTGAACAACCAGCAACAAGCGTAGCAGCAAAGCCAGCAACAAGCATGGCAGCAAAGCCAGCAATGGGTCAGGTGTCTCAAGATCCATTGGTTAAGCAGTTTGCTGAAGCCAAAGCCGAGCAAAAAACCGCTCCAGCTACACCAGCACCAGCACCAGCACCAGCACCAGCAAATGTAGCACCCGTGAGCAAAAGCCCAGTATCTGCGCAAACACCGCCACCAGCCAAAGCAGAATATGTGGTGCAATCAAATGAAACCCTTTGGGGTATTGCATCGCGTTTAGCGACTGCGCAAAACCGTCCAATTGACGAAGTGATGAAGCAAATTAAAGCCAGCAATGAACATGCCTTTATTCAGGGTGACTCTAACCGCTTACGCCGTGGTGTAGCGCTAAATTTAAACAGCACTGCACCAAGTAAAGAACAACCGAAAGTCAATGCAGCAGCGCTAGCAAAAATTCCATCTGCACAATCAGGTAAAGCTAAATATCGCCTGAATCAAGCTGAAATGAGCCTGATTTCAGAAAATGAGCGCGATTCTGCTCATACAAGCGCCAACAAAAACACAGAAAAAAACCAAACTTCGGACAAGTTGTCATTAAAAATTATGACATCGCGTGAAAAAACCGTTAAATTACAGAGAAACGTAACGCAATTAGAATTGGCGCTAAATCAGAAGGATCAAAGAATTCAATTATTAAATACTCGCTTAGCACAGCTGGAAGAAAAACTGAAAGCACAACGCGCTGCGAAGAAGCCAATACACTAAAAATTGCAACATGAAGATTTTAAATGGATGAGTTCACTGAACCAAAGCTCTATCCACAAGGGGTTAAAATATGCTGATTTATGTGATTCCATTAGTGATTGTCGTGATTGCTTTGGTATTTTTAAAAAAACGTCAAAGTGCACAAGAATCAGATAAAGCGAATGCACAAAAGGCTAAGGCAAAAAAAGCAAGTTCATCCGCTAAAATTGCCCCAAATCGTACACAAGCTGTAGAAGCGGCAGTAAAACCGACAACGACGGCTTTAAACGATGACACGCGTAAAAAAATTCAAAGTTTAATTGATGAACGTAATTTCTTTTCAGCTGAAGCACAAATTAATCAGGCACTGAAAAAAGATAATACCCAACACGAACTTTATTTGTACTTGCTCGACATTCATATTTTACAAAAAGATGAATTTGCAATTAGTCAATTAATTAGTCATGTTCGCTCACTTGAACTTGATGACATCATTGCACAAGCCGAAGCAAAACAAGCAAACTTCGACAAAGCACAAAATAAAACTGTAGATACTATTGCCTTTACAAGCCCTACAGAACCAGCAAGTGCTGCAAAACCACAAGCACAAAATACTGCTGATTTTGATGCTTTAATGGGTAGCCCTTCAACTGCACCTGAGCCAAAAAAAGAAGCGACTCCAGCGCCAGTTGTGGCTACACCCGCTGTAGAAGAAATCAAACCTTTAGACTTCAACTTGTCATTTGATTCTGTAGCAGCTAAACCTGCTGAAGTGGTTGCTGAAAAACCTCAAGAAGCACAAACGCTTGACTTTGCAGCACCAGAAGTTGCACCTGTAGCGAAAGTTGCTGAAGCAGCACCAGCAGCTGAAATCAAACCACTCGATTTCTCTTTAGACTTTGCACCGCAAACAAGCCCTGAAGTTGCACAGCCAGAACCGACGGCTGAACCAGCACCTTTAGACTTTTCGTTTACGACAGAAGAACCTGCTACAGAAGCACCAAAAGCAGAACCACTCAGCTTTGATTTAAGCTCAATTGGTGCTCAGCCAGAAGTAGAGCTTGCACCTACTGCACCAGCATCTACAGGCGTGAGCTTCGACATCAGTCAAGTGAGCACACCTGCATCAAGTACAGATCAAAATGATCCATTGGTACAATCATTTCCAGAACTTTTGGACAGCAATGAAATTACGCTCAATCTAGAATTAGCAGCTCAATACATCCAATTAGGTGCATTTGATGCCGCGCGTGAAATTTTAGAAGAAAAAGAAAGCGAATACACTGCTGAACAAATTGAGCAAGTCAAACTGTTACGCAATCAAATCGCTTCTTAATAGAAATCGATTTAAACTAAAGCAGTCTCCATGACTGCTTTTTTTATGATGAAAAAAATAGCCTTAATCTATATGGGTGGTACTTTTGGTTGTGTCGGTGAACCGCTCAGCCCAATGCCTGCAGCGGAATTTATTCCCCAACTACAACATGTTCTGCCCTTACATGTACATATCGATTGTTTTGTTGCACCAGTCATCCGTGATAGCAGTGCATGTACCGCACCTGATTGGCTGTTACTGATCCAACAGATTCAAAGCTTACAGTTACAGCATTATCAGCATTTCGTGATTATTCATGGTACAGACACCCTCAGCTATGCGAGTGCAGTCTTGGCACGATTTATTGCCCAATCTGCACATGTTATTTTGACAGGTAGCCAATATCCTTTACTGAACGTACATGGAACGGATACGCGCGAATTTACCGATGCAATTTCTAATCTAAATTTTGCTTTAGATCAGGTCTTACAAGTTGAAACTGGGGTTTATTTAGCATTTCATCACAAGCTCATTCATGCTTCCACAGCCCTTAAAACACATACTACAGAGCTCGATGCCTTTAGTGGACAACTCAGCGGACTAGCTGTCAATACCGTACCCACAGATGCACTGATTGTACAGACAGCCCATATTGAAAAAGCTCGTGCATTCAATTGCATTAGTTTAATGCTACAACCCGTTGGCGTCGCACAGCTGGAATACAACTTAAAAGCACTGTCTGCTCAGCCCCCTCATGTGTTGATTCTGCAAGGTTTTGGTACAGGAAATATTGCCGTCAATGATCAAGTCGTGGCGCAAATAAAGTACATCCAACAACAAGGCTGTGCTGTCATTCTGACCACCCAAGTTCCATTTGGAGCAATCGATCAACGCTATGCAGTCAGCCAGTGGGTGCAAGATGCCCAGATTCTTGTCAGCAATTGTGCCGGCCATGCAGATCTATATGCAAAAGTCTTACAAATGTATTTACAATACGACGCCATAGAACAATGGCATGCCCATTGGTAACATTGATATAGACTGAGGTGAGTATGCAGCGTTTTGCAGTGGGAATTGAGTTTAATGGTTCACAATATCGTGGCTGGCAAACTCAACAGGCAGGTGTGATTAGCCTCCAAGAAACCATTGAAAAAGTACTCAGCACAGTCGCAAATGAGCCAATCGCACTGCATGGTGCAGGACGTACGGATGCGGGTGTACATGCCACCAATATGGTTGCCCATTTTGATACCCATGCAATACGTAGCATTCATGGCTGGATTCGTGGCTGTAACAGCCAACTCCCCAAAGACATTTCAATTCAATGGGTACAAGAAATGGACATGGACTTCCATGCCCGATTTAAAGCACAAGCACGCCGCTATCGCTATGTCGTCTATAACCATCCTGTACGTCCTGCTTTACTACATAAGCAAGTCACCCACATACATGCACCACTAGATGTTGCCAGCATGATCCTGGCTGCCAGCAAGTTTGAAGGCACGCATAATTTTGAAAGTTTTCGTGCTGCTGCCTGCCAATCAAATCAGCCAGTTCGTACCGTCAGTCACTGTCGTTTAATTCAACATGGATGCTATTTGGTCTTAGACATTCAAGCGGATGGCTTCTTACATCACATGGTCCGTAACATTATGGGCTGTTTGTTAGAAGTGGGCCAAGGCATGTATAGCATCGATCATATCGATACAATTTTTGCTGCCGAAGATCGTTCAGCGGCAGGCGTGACTGCTCCGCCCGACGGTTTGTATTTCATTCATGCAGATTATCCTGAGCAGTTTCAGCTTCCTACAGCGCCACTTGGCCCGCATTGGCTAAACATGCCTGAATAATATGTACTTTTTACTGGTTCTGCCCTTAAAAGAAGTAAAAAATGCTGTCCAAAAATCCATTCGCACGAGTTTATTGAGTGGGTGCACCATATAAAAAATCCCTCCATTCAGGAGGGATTTCATGCGTTGTTTTTAAGATTTAACGTTGCTTACGCTTACGATATTCCACTGGGGTTTCGTTAGTCCAACGCTTAAATGCGCGGTAAAAGGTACTTGGCTCCGAAAAGCCGGTTAAGTACACAATTCGCTCAACACTTTCATTGGTATTGGCCAAGAGTTTTTTCGCTAAACGACAACGGTAATCCGACAAAATCTGCTGAAAGCTAGTATTGGCCTCTGAAAGCTGGGTACGTAAACGACGTGGCGTAATATTTAGCTGTGCAGCCACGGTTTCTAAGGTTGTTTCACCGCTTTCTAAGGTTGAACCAATAGCACGACGTACCTCACCCACCAAATCATAGCGCGCAAGTTCTTGCAGTTTTTCGATCGCAAGTTGTTCATGTAACTGTAAAAGCTCAGGTTCAGCTTGCCACAGTTGATAATCTAAAATAGCAGGGTCAAAATATAATCGTGTTTCTTTTTGCCCTAAGCTCACTGGGCATTCATAAACACGGAAATATTCATCATCCGGCGCGCCCTGACTAAAATTAAAGTCGATATAAATGGGCTGGAAACGCCCTTCAGTAATAAACTTAAAAAAGCGCAATACACCCGACATCGCACATTCAGAAAAATGACGATTAACGATATTTTCTGCCCAAGGCTGATGACCATTGGTTAAATAGCAACGATCATCCTCTATGACCAGTTTGGCATGAAAAGCATCACTAATTAAGCGCTGATAGGCCAATGCACGCTTGAGACCTTCACCAAAATTTTCTGATGAAATAAACAGGTGCTCAATCACCTGCCCGCGGTACAAAGGAAGGTGTTCACCCAGATGTAAACCAATATCTGGATCTTTGCTGACTTCTTCAGCTGCCACCCAAAACGCGTACTGCGCACTTAAAGGTGTACGATCATTGGCTTCAACCTGCTTCAGTGCAACACCAGCTTTGGTTAAAATATCTTCCGTCGGCAAACCCGCACGACGAATCGCTTGGTAGCCCAACCGCAATACTACGGATGCATCAGTTAGCTGACCCACTCAAGAACCTTCCTTGTATGTACTTCATTTATACTCAAATGCTTAATTTTAGATTAACTGTGATTGACCAAACTGACAACTATTCTACAAACATTTTTGTTGAAAAAGTTTAACCGCACTGTTCGCTTATTTTACTTGCATCTGATTATTCTGACGGCCGTTTCATCTTGTTTTATGCAAAAAAATTGACTATAATTTGCGCCTTGCTAATTTATTCATTCAGGTAGGCTATGGCCAATAAAGAGGAACTCATCGAGTTCGAAGGCGTTGTCACCGAGACGCTTCCTAATACTATGTTCCGTGTACGTTTAGAAAACGGTCATGAAGTGATTGCTCACATCTCTGGTAAAATGCGTAAACACTATATTCGTATTTTGACTGGCGACAGTGTTAAAGTAGAAATGACACCTTATGATTTGACTAAGGGTCGTATCACTTATCGTGCACGCTAAGTTTTAGCGAAGCAGAAAAAGCCACATTATCATGTGGCTTTTTTTATGCAATCGATAGAATAACCCGTATATCAAGCAGACTTAGCTCAAAGCACTGCTTTTACAGCCAATGGTCTTGCATTCACGTAAGCGCTCTAACAACCAATGATTACGCTCCTGTGTGGTTTCTAGACGGCAATTCACATTGACGCCTGTATCCGTCGTACAGTTTGCATCACGCTCACGAATCCATTGCAGTTGAGAACGCTTTAGCGTAGTTTTTTGCTTGTCTGATAACTTAGCCCGCAAAGCCTGATAATTCTTATTTAATTCAGCATCAGCACTGGCATAGACTTTATTGGTGCAATAGATATCATCGTAGGTATTACGCGCACTGTCGCAATTGTCTGCATTGGCATAGCTGGTCAAAAGCAATGCGCCAAGCAATAAGATCTTTTTCATTTTATTCATCCAAAATCATTGTTTTTATCTTATGGGATTCACCTACACGCCATTTTTAAATCGCTTGTAAGATGCCTATTCATTTTAAAACATGCCTACAATATGGCGTAAGAAAAAAATTGTATCTTCATTCCACTTCAAGCATCGTAGCTCATTCAAGTTAACCGTTTATCAAATCACTACATAGTTATTGTGTTCAACTCCATACACTGGTTTGCAATTAGTCAGCATGAGATATGCTTATGAATTTTAAAATGACCTTAGGCCAATGTGCGCTTGCCTCTGTGCTTTTTGGCTGTGCCAGCACCCCTGTGATGAATGCGACTGAGCGAGAAAAATACTTAGCACAATTTGTGGGTCAAAGTAGCAGCTATATTCAAAGCCATTTAGACTTAGCCAAACTTGGCTATCAAAATGCCACTGCCCCATTCGTACAGCAAAATACATTAAGTTATACCGTGATTCGGCCGATTAGCATTCCTATTCCAATGGCACAGAATCCTGCCTTAGGTGCAGGTGCCGGGACTGCAGTGCCTATTCCAACACAAAGCTATGATGCAAGTCTTCAATGCGAAATTCGTTTTCAACTGCAAAACCAAATTGCGACTGCGGTACAACTCAGCGGACGTACCTGTTAATGGGTATTAAACGCCCTACTCCCCCCAATGATGTCCATAAAAAAACCGAGTCTCTAGACTCGGTTTTTTAAGATCAATAGAACTTAGTTCAATGCAGCTACAACTGCTTGACCCATTTCTACTGTACCCACTTTATTCATGCCTTCAGACATGATATCTGCTGTACGTAAGCCTTGATCCAATACCGAGCCTACTGCATCTTCAATGGCTTTTGCTGCAGCTTCTTCACGGAATGTATAACGAAGTAACATAGCTACAGACAAAATAGTTGCCAATGGGTTTGCAAGGTTTTGACCAGCGATGTCTGGTGCAGAACCGTGGCAAGGCTCGTACATACCTTTGCCGTTTTCATCCAAAGATGCAGATGGCAACATGCCGATAGAACCCGTTAACATCGCAGCCTCATCAGACAAGATGTCACCGAATAAGTTAGAGGTTACAATCACGTCAAATTGTTTTGGTGCACGTACCAATTGCATTGCTGCATTGTCTACATACATGTGTGACAAGTTAATTTCTGGATACTGCTCTTCTTTCAATGCAGTCACTGTTTGTTTCCAAAGTTCAGTCACTTCAAGTACGTTGGCTTTATCTACAGAACATACTTTACCACCACGTAAGCCAGCCAATTCAAAGGCTACATTTGCAATGCGCTTGATTTCAGACTCTGCATATACATCAGTGTTGAAACCTTGCTTCTCACCATTTTCTAATTCACGGATACCGCGTGGCTGACCAAAGTAGATACCACCAGTTAATTCGCGAACAATTAGAATGTCCAAGCCAGCTACGATTTCAGGCTTCAGGCTTGAAGCATCCGCCAATTGCGGATACAAGATCGCTGGGCGCAAGTTTGCAAAAAGGTTAAGTTCGCTACGTAGTTTTAATAAACCGCGCTCAGGACGAATTGAACGTTCAATCGTATCCCATTTAGGACCACCTACCGCACCAAGCAGTAAAGCATCTGCTTTTTTGGCTTGTTCAGATGTCACTTCTGGGTAAGGTGAACCATGCGCATCAATTGCCGCACCACCTAATAGACCTTCTTCCCAAGTCAAACCTAAATTGAATTTTTCATTCACTCGGGTAAGCACTTGTTCTGCAGCTTTTACAATTTCAGGACCAATGCCGTCACCCGGTAAAATCAAGATATGTTTTGACATGAGTTTTTCCATTTTATGTGCCAATTATACGTGGCAATTGATTACAATTTTTTCTCTACAAACTCACCAAGCCCCGTCAGGACATTGTAGGGTTTGCAAAAACGTCGAATAGTTTTCTGTTCCATTTTCAAATCTACACACAAAGGATCTGGCGCGGAGGCCTCTAACAAGCTCGCTTTGTGTTTGGTTCGATCACGGTACATCGTTAAGGTATAATTCGCTTTGGGTTTAAACGCATGAATCACGTGTAAACGCTCAGCTTTATCAGGCGATATCGGGTAAAACCGAACAACTACTTCATGCTGAACAGGAGTCACTGAAAGATAAACCGCATTCGGCTCTTTCAACGATTTTCCCTGTATACGCACAATACCCGCCTTGATTGCTTCACGCTCAAGTTCATTATGCTCTTTCATAATGAAGGTCTGATCTAAACGCTCAAACTGACAGCTTTCTGTACCTGCACAATAAATATGTGCATTATTTTGCGTACTTGCAGATTCTTTTATATTTTGAACCTGTATTACCTGAACGCTTTGGCAAGCGCTCAACGATCCAATTATCGTGAGCCCTACTGCCATGTGTGTGAGTAACTTTTCCATGTCTGAACCCAGTATAAATCTGACATTTGTATATTGTTATGCCTAGATATTAGCAAGAGTTCAGCATGGTGACTATGCATTCGTCACTTCAATTGTTAAGCTTTTACGTCTGCAAATACCCAAGGGCGTGATGCTTTGGTTTTAGCTTCATAAGCTTTGATATCATCAGCAGCTTGTAAAGTTAAACCAATATCATCCAAGCCATTCAATAAGCAATGCTTACGGAACGGATCAACTTCAAATTTAAAGCTTTCGCCATTTGGCGTACGTACTTCTTGCGCTTCTAAATCAATCGTTAACTGATAGCCTTCCGATGCAGCACATTCTTTAAATAACTGATCGACAATCTCTTCAGACAAGATCACTGGCAACATGCCATTTTTAAAGCTGTTGTTAAAGAAAATATCTGCATAGCTTGGTGCAATCACCGTACGGAAACCATACTCTTCCAATGCCCAAGGCGCATGCTCACGGCTTGAACCACAGCCGAAGTTCGCACGTGAAATCAAAATTGAAGCACCTTGATAACGCGGTTTGTTCAATTCGAAATCTGGGTTAATCGGTCGTTTTGAAATGTCTTGACCTAAATAACCTTCGTCTAAATAGCGCAATTCATCAAATAAGTTTGCACCAAAGCCAGTACGCTTAATCGATTTTAAAAACTGTTTTGGAATGATTAAATCTGTATCGACATTGGCACGGTCTAAGGGTGCAACGATACCTTGTTCAACGGTATATTTTTTCATGCTGTTTGCTCCTATTAGCCCAAATTAAAACGAACGTACGTCAACAAAGTGACCCGCGATTGCAGCAGCAGCTGCCATTGCTGGGCTCACCAAGTGGGTACGACCGCCATTACCTTGACGACCTTCAAAATTACGGTTTGAGGTTGATGCACAATGTTCGCCTGGCTGCAATTTATCTGCATTCATTGCCAAGCACATTGAACAGCCTGGTTCACGCCATTCAAAGCCAGCTTCGATTAAGATTTTGTCCAAGCCTTCAGCTTCCGCTTGCGCTTTTACCAAACCTGAACCCGGAACAACCATCGCTTGTTTGATTGTGCCTGCAACTTTTTTGCCTTTGGCAACTTCAGCTGCTGCACGAATATCTTCAATACGTGAATTCGTACAAGAACCAATAAATACACGGTCTAATTGGATATCAGCCAATGCCTGACCTGCATTTAAACCCATATAGCTATAAGCACGTGTCCAGTCATTACGCTGCACGTCATCTTTAGCCTGATCTAAAGTTGGAACAGCTTGAGATACAGGAATCACCATCTCAGGAGAAGTTCCCCAAGATACTTGCGGCTCAATCTCTTCACCTTGCAATACAACCACTGTATCGAAGTGTGCGCCTTCATCAGATACCAAAGTATTCCAATATTCTACTGCTGCATCCCACTGCTCGCCTTTCGGTGCATAAGGACGGTCTTTTACATACTCAATGGTTTTTTCATCGACAGCGACCATACCAACACGCGCACCGCCTTCGATTGCCATGTTACATACAGTCATGCGGCCTTCAATCGACATATCACGGAAAACTTGACCGCCAAATTCAATTGCGTGACCTGTACCGCCCGCAGTACCAATTTTACCAATGATGGCTAAAACCACATCTTTTGGTGTTACGCCTTGACCTAATTTACCGTCAACACGTACCAACATGTTTTTCATTTTCTTTTGAACCAAGCATTGGGTTGCCAATACATGTTCAACTTCCGATGTGCCAATACCGTGCGCCAAGCATCCAAATGCACCATGTGTCGCAGTATGCGAGTCACCGCAAACAACCGTCATGCCCGGTAAAGTCAAACCTTGCTCAGGGCCAACCACATGAGCAATACCTTGACGTACGTCATTGATGTCAAACTGCGCAACATTAAAAGTTTTACAGTTGTCATCCAAAGTTTGTACTTGGATACGTGAAGTATCATCTTCGATACCCGCAATACCTTCAGCACGTTCCTTAGTAGAAGTCGGTACGTTGTGGTCAGGTGTCGCAACGTTCGCGCTTAAACGCCAAGGCTGACGACCTGCAAGCTGTAAGCCTTCAAATGCTTGCGGCGATGTTACTTCGTGCAATAAATGACGGTCGATATACAGTAATGAAGAGCCATCATCTCGTTGTTTTACTAGATGGTCATCCCATAATTTGTCATACAATGTTTTTGCTTTTTGGGTTTCGCCTGCCATGTCGATTTGCTCCACTGGACTGGGTAAATTCTTTCATTAACATTGATTATAACCACGTGTTCACATAAATCTAATTTATCATTTTTATTAGTTTGCAAACTTTTTGGAATTGTTTTGTTTGCTAATTTCACGCTTAAAATCGCTCAAAAATAAATCTAATTTTCCGATCAAAAAATATCAAAAAATCACTTTTACAAAGTAAATGAGAATAAGTATTATTTACATATACCAAGCGAACACACTTTTTAAAGGAACATCATCATGGCGAATATTCAGCAATTTGTAGAAAACAATCAACGTATGTTTAAAAAGACCTTAAGCTATTACATCATGCACATTACGGTTGCCATGATTGTCGGTTATGTCGTGACAGGTAGCTTATGGATGGCCATTACTTTAAGTTTAGTTGAACCTACAGTTCAAGCAGTTGCATATTTCTTCCATGAGCGTATTTGGGATAAAAAATCCGCTGTTGACAATCAGGAAGCGAGCGCCCAAGTCTAGTGTGATTGCAAATCACTTTGCTTGATGTTGTTCACGACCACCTACGGGTGGTTTTTCTATTGAAAACGATTTAAATCGACTACTGCGAATTTGTTTTCGAAACAATATTTTGTATCAAACCAATTTAGTGCTTTTGCTAAACCTAAGATAAGACTAAGAGTAAATATCTTAAATCTTCTTCTACTTGATACACAAAGGTCCGATATTTTTTAAACCACGAATCCAGTCATCCAATGCCATCTATTTACGTCCGCATATCCTGCTAGCGTTTGACTTTTGACATGTAAATTTGGGTTAAAATATAACAAGTGATTTTTTCTTAAAGCAATGCATGTAGCATTCCCTATAGATGCTTCATTTGACAACTAAATTATTTGTTCATCACCACAACTGATGTTCTCAATGTTCAGCAATGCTTCAACAATTTTCCCTGAATAGGGATTGGGTGGTGTTTGGTCGGAACTTTCTGTACATAATCACGTCGAATTGACCATGTCACTACACCTTGCTGGAGCCTCTGTATTTTCGTGATTTATCCACCGATCACCCTAAAATGATTATTCATTGATTTCATTTCTATTTTTGCCAATTGGATAAGTTTATAGCAAACAATTACACATTTCCTTTGATTTATTCTAATTTTTTCTAAATAATAAAAATAAGCATAAATTTTCTTTATGGGTGATTAATATGAATCTTGCTGCATTCGAAGCCTTTGTCAAAGTCATGGAAACAGGCTCTATTTCTTTGGCTGCAGATCAACTGTTTATTACCCAGCCTGCGGTGACCAAGCGAATTCATAGCTTAGAAGAATATTTTGGTGTAAAGCTGTTTGAATCGGCTGGTCGTGGTGTACAAGCAACGCATGCCGCACATTCACTGTTACCTAAAGTTAAAAACTGGCTCAATGAATTGGGAGATATTCACCATACATTAAGCCATGAACAAGGCCAGATTCAGGGCAAGCTCAAAATTGGTACCAGTCATCATATTGGCTTACATCATTTACCTAACCATTTACGTAATTATGTACAAGCCTACCCAGATGTGACTTTAGATGTGCATTTTGTCGATTCAGAACAAGCACATGAAAAAGTACTGGCAGGTGATTTAGAACTGGCCTTTTTAACCTTACCTCCACAAGGTGATGAGCGTCTAAAATATGTCAATATTTGGCAAGACCCATTGGTGTTTGTGGCTGCGCCATTTCATCCTCTTGCACAGCAAAGCCATTTAACCCTTGAAGATTTAATCCAATATCCAAGCTTGCTTCCTGCTGCGCAAACTTATACCACCCAAATCACATTGGCTGAGTTTGAAAAGCAAGGGATTAAACCTAAAATCACCATGAGTAATAATCCCTTAGAATCTATTCGGATGTTGGCATCGATTGGTTTAGGTTGGTCTGTACTTCCAAAAACCATGATTAACCAAGACTTAAAGCAACTCGATATTGATTTGGTCATGCACCGCCAATTGGGCATGGTCTGGCATCCTGGCCGTACACAATCTAAAGCCGCTGAAGCTTTGGTGTCGCTCATGAAGCAACACTTGGCTTAAGCCCGCATATTGCATCAATTATATGACCCACAGAATTGTGCATTAAAAAACGGCCTAGGCCGTTTTTTAATGTTTGTTTGAATAAATCATTGGCTTTATGCAAAATGTGCAATAAAGACAGCAACAAAGATAAAAGCCAACAACACCCAAGCAAGACCTAAATTGGTACCACCCGCTTGCTCAAGTGCCTGATTTAAATCACTGGCTGATAACTGACGACGTACTTTGGCAATTTTTTGTTCGGCAAATTTTTTATACAGACTGTTTCCGACTAAACCTAAGCTCACCGACACCGCTATTCCAACGCCTTTGGCTTCAAATTTAAACATATTTTCGAGTATGCTTAACGTCACTAATAACGCGACGACCAGCGTACCATAGCCATACATTTTGCGATAAAACAACCAAATCACACCAAAGACAAATGCGCCCCAATTGATTCCCGCAACATGTTTCGTTGCAGTTAATTGCGAAAATGCCTTTTGATAATAATGCTGATATTTTTCTTCACCTACGAAACATTGCATGAGTTGTTCATCGTGATAACGCAATGCCGTTCTATGGCTTAAGGAAGGGGGTAAAACACTGGCTTCTTCATTCATCTCATTGTCCTTATTCTTATATTTTAGTTATCGCATTTGCTATACAACACACATCAAATCATCAATGTGATGTAAAAATTATTCAAAAGAAAAAGCCTCTGTACAAGTAAAACCCGACAGAGGCAAATACAAATTTTAGGGACTTTACCAATACCAACTGAGTACTTAAACTGAATCCTCATGTAAAGACTCATTTAACTGATCGACAATGATGGCCCACTCACCATCTGAGGCTATTTTTTCGGCCAAAAATTGACGTTGCCCCTCATTCCAATAATCAGCCTGTGTAATTTTAGTGTGCGCATTGAGTTGATGGGTCGCAATAAACAAAGCTATCGCTTGTTCGCTTGAATCTAAGCCCAACTGTTCAAATAAGTGGGTCATTCTTGGTCGTACACTCATCTTGTTCTCCTTATTTTACCCAATCAAAATATCAATTATGCTGTCATTAAGGATATAACATGGAACGTCCAAGCACTCAATTTAAACTGCGCTTATTGTCACCCACTGATTGAGAATACATACATATTCAATACGCCATGTGCTTCAGTCATTTAGCATATCAATACTGTAAAAAAGGTGTCGTTAGCATGTAGCCCACAACCATTTGTATACCTAACCATAAAATCGGTTGGCTCCACGATGTGCCCCCAGACTCTGCAAAAACTTGCGGACTGTACTTTGGCTGATGTTGATAGTCATGGACTTTTTCTTGTGCAAAACGCGCATATAAATCTGACCCGATAAAGCCATAAACCACATGTGGCAATACAGAAATACCCAACAAAATTGGCCACGGAAGCCCAATAACAGCCCCAAGCATGCCGAGAAAAAACAATATCGACAGCAATAAAAAAAACTGTGCGTACATTTTGCGGTAAAGCAACCAATAGGCCCCAAACAACAAACCGCCCCAATTAAAACGTGTAGGATTTTGCAATGCTTGTACATACGCACTTGCGCGAGGGCCAACAAACATTTTAAACAATGTGGCTGTAGAAACAGAACTTGCACTCGATGTATGGGCTTCAGACTGATGCGTCAATTTAAAAGTCACTCTTGATCATTGGATAATGTGCCCATGTAGGCAAAACCACTTCAAGCAAAGCAATGTATTGAAGGCACTGCTTTACTTAAATGACGGTTTTCGATGTCGTGTGATGTGTATTCAACACCACTTTAAAAAAGCATGAGGGTCTTTAAATTGACCAATCTTGAATTTCCCAACCCTGCTCTTTCGCCAAAGCTTCAAGGCGGTCATCAGGATTTACCGCAATTGCATGATCTGCATATTCCAATAAAAAACGGTCGTTAATTGAATCTGAATATGCCCAAGACTCTGTCACATCACGCCCTTGTAGCCATTGATCTAAGCGCGCCAACTTGCCTTGTTGATAACATGGAATATTAGTCACTTTACCAGTGTATTTTCCGTCTTTCACTTCTGCATTGGTGGCAATTACCTCTTGAATGCCAAATTCATGAAAAATAGGCGCAGTAATAAAATCAGATGTCGCTGTAATGCCCACCAGTTGGTGACCCATTTCTTGATGTTTTTGAATGGCTTTAAAACCCTCAGGGCGCATTTGAGGACGAATCACTTTTTGCATAAATAACTGATGTAATTCTGTTAAATAGGCATTGTCATGCTGTGTTAAAAATTCAAATACAAATTCGTTATAGGCAATCGGATCAAGCTGACCTTTTTTATAATCTTCATAAAATTTGTCATTCATCGCGCGATGATGAATTGGATCTACCAAGCCCTCATTCACCAAAAACTCCCCCCAAGAATGGTCAGAATCTGTATTTAATAAGGTGTGATCAAGATCAAAGAGCGCCAATTTCATGAAAATACTCGTAAAAGCTGAAATTTAAGAAAAAAATTGTAAATCTATCTCCGCTAGTCGATAGAAATTCGTTAAGATCATAGCAATTTTAACATTTTTACACTTTGCTTTTTTCGAGCTGGATTAAAAATTCATGATCCCGAAGGCAAAGATATAAATTACACAATATTTAGGTAGCCAAATGATCGACTCAGAAGGTTTCCGACCGAATGTCGGGATCATTTTGGCAAACGATTTTGGACAGGTTTTATGGGCAAAGCGCATTGGTCACAATGCTTGGCAATTTCCGCAAGGAGGTATTCAGCATGGTGAAACCCCTGAAGAGGCACTCTTTCGTGAACTCCGCGAAGAAGTAGGCTTATTGCCCGAACACGTCGAAATTATTGCGCAGACTAAAGGGTGGCTGCGCTACCGTTTGCCAAACCGTTATATACGCATGGACTCAGATCCAGTATGTATTGGTCAAAAACAGAAATGGTTTTTGCTGAAGCTGACGGCTTCTGTCAAAAACATTCAACTGGATTTGTCTGATCCACCTGAATTTGATCAATGGCAGTGGGTAAGTTATTGGTATCCACTGGGACAAGTGGTCAATTTTAAGCGCGATGTATACCGCAAAGCGATGGTGGAACTATGCAATCAGTTGCCCCAAAAAATATAAAAAATCGCAACACATTGCAGATTTTTCAGAGAACTATTGATATAAATTAAATGTCATAACAAAGGAGCAGGCCCGATGTCGAATATGCAACTGGATACCCTCAGACGCATCGTCCAAGAGATTAATGCGTCAACCAGTTTGCATGAATCTTTAGATATTATGGTCAAGCAGGTTGCTGAAGCCATGCATGTCGATGTCTGCTCTATTTATTTGCTTGATGAGCGCAATCATCGTTATCTGCTTATGGCCTCTAAGGGTCTTAATCCTGACTCAGTTGGCCATGTTTCACTCGACACCAATGAGGGTTTGGTTGGGCTGGTGGGTCAGCGTGAAGAAATTGTCAACTTAGACAATGCGCCAAAGCACGAGCGCTTTTTATACCTTCCAGAAACTGGCGAAGAAATCTATAACTCATTCTTAGGCGTACCTGTCATGTACCGCCGAAAAGTAATGGGTGTACTGGTGGTTCAAAATAAAGAATCTCAGGACTTTTCTGAAGCAGCTGAATCTTTCCTCGTGACGCTCTGTGCACAGCTCTCTGGCGTCATTGCGCATGCACATGCTGTGGGCAATATTGACGTATTCCGCAAACCGAGCAACTTGCCTGCCTACAAAACTTTCCAAGGGATTTCGGGTTCTGGCGGTATTGCACTTGGTCGCGCAGTCATTCTATATCCACCTGCGGATTTAGCTTCTGTGCCTGACCGCGAAGCTGATGACATCAGTGAAGAACTCGAACTCCTCGATCATGCTATTGATTCGGTGCGTCAGGAAATTCAGTCTCTAGATGACAAAATGCAAGACGCGCTGATGGCCGAAGAGCGTGCGCTATTTAGCGTGTTCCTGCGCATGTTGGATGAAAATGCCCTCCCCACAGAAATTAAAGATGAAATCCGTGACGGGAACTGGGCGCAAGGTGCAGTACGTAATGTGATTGATAAGCACATTGCACTGTTTGCGCAAATGGAGGATGACTACTTACGTGAACGGGTCTCTGATTTAAAAGATTTGGGCCGACGCATTTTGGCTTTTTTACAAGAAGCCGATGCCAGTCACCGTGAAATTACCGATGAAAGCATTTTAATTGGTGATGAAATTTCGACCGCCGCTTTAGTGGAATTACCTGTCGATAAGATTGCAGCCATTGTCACCACCGAAGGCGCAATGAACTCACACATGGTCATTGTGGCACGTGCATTAGGTATTCCGACTGTGGTCGGCGTGACTGAATTACCCATCAATACGCTCGATGATGTTGAGATGATTGTGGATGCGCATCAGGGCCGTGTCTTTATTAATCCACCACGTCGCCTGCGTACACGTTATAAAGAAATTCAAAAAGAAGAAGAACAGATCGCCAAAGATCTCAAGCAGTATGAAACCAAAGATGCGATTACCCCTGATGGTGTAGCGGTACGTTTATTTGTGAATACTGGTCTGATGATTGACGTGGTACGCGGTGTACAGCGTGGTGCTAAAGGTGTAGGGCTTTATCGCTCTGAAATTCCGTTTATGCTCCGTGACCGCTTCCCTGGCGAAGAAGAACAGCGCACCATTTACCGTCAGCAATTGAGTCACTTTGCCAATAAACCTGTGGTGATGCGTACCCTCGATATTGGTGCAGACAAAGATTTACCTTATTTCTCCATTGAAGAAGAAAACTCAGCATTGGGCTGGCGCGGTATTCGCTTTACCCTCGATCACCCTGAGATTTTCTCTTCACAAATTCGCGCCATGCTCAAAGCCAGTATTGGCCTGAATAACTTGCACATTTTACTGCCTATGGTGACCAGTGTCAGTGAAGTTGAAGAAGCACTCTATTTACTAGACCGTGACTGGCAAGCTGTTCAAGAAGAAGAACAGGTGAAAATCACCAAACCGAAAATCGGTATTATGGTGGAAGTACCAAGTGTGCTGTTACAAATTGAAGAATTTGCACATTTGGTTGACTTTTTCTCGGTGGGTTCCAACGACTTAACTCAATATTTATTGGCGGTAGACCGAAATAACCCACGCGTAGCCAATGTCTATTCGCACTTACACCCTGCCGTATTAAAAGCCCTCACCCGCTTGGTGCAAGAGTGCCATAAATACGATAAACCTGTGAGTATTTGCGGTGAAATGGCTGGCGATCCTATTTCGGCCGTATTATTGATGGCAATGGGCTTTAATACCCTGTCGATGAGTTCAAGTAATATTTTGCGGGTGCGTAAAGCCATTTGCCATGTGCCAATGACCGATGCACAAGCGTTACTTGAGCATGTATTAAAAATGAACAATCCACTGATGGTGAAAAGTTGGATGGAATATTATTTTAGAACGCATGGCCTAGGTGACATGGTCAAAGCCTCTACACGTATTGTGAGCCCTTAATTCACGGGCTCAGCTTATTTTTCATGGCAGGTGCCTATGGATTTTATTCTGTTTTTAGTTTTTGCAGGTGTGGTGTTTTATTTTAACCAAATCAAACCACGCCAAAATCAGCGCGCGAACACGGAGCTCGAGGAACGTGCACCCCAACAGGTGCTACGCCAAAAACCGATCAAAACAGAAACATCATCACCAAGCCCTACCACATACTCGCGTCAGACGATTGAACGCCCACGCATGCCTCCTTTACACGGCATTGAAATATCAGCAACCCAATGCCGACGCCTAGGTAAGGATGATCCTTCAGTGATTGCAGCCCAGTTAAATAAAGCGTACTCGACTGGCACAGGCCATCCCCCTTCTTTCTTTGATCAGCTTAAACAGCAGTTAGAAAAAGTGGCTCAATCTGCCCAAGAGCATAGTCACTCAACATCCCCGACAGCGCCAACCTTAAGCAAACAACTCCATAAAATCTTTGATGATTTATTTTCCGAGCAACGCCCACGCTAAATTCAGCGTATATAACCTTATAGACTCAGAACTAAACGCAGTTACTGCTTGCAATACCAGCAAATAAAACGCTATAAAATCAATACTATTCAATCATTCACACACAACTGAAGTGACACTATGAATGTCGGTATCTTGTTATTTAATGAAGTAGAAGTCTTAGATTTTGCAGGCCCTTTTGAAGTCTTTTCAATTTGTAGCAATGCAGAGCAAAAAAAATTATTTAATGTATTTACTGTATCTGAGCACGCTCAAATTAGTGCTCGCAATGGATTGCAAATCACCAGCCATTACACCTTAGACACTGCCCCGCATATTGATATTCTTGTGATTCCAGGTGGACTTGGGGCCGAAACTGTCGAAATGTATAACGTGCCACTCAGACAATGGCTACTGCAGCGTCATGCACAGGCTCAACTGACTTTTTCGATTTGTACAGGTGCATTTATTTTGGCAGAAGCTGGTTTGCTAAATGGTTTAAAAGCCACAACACACTGGATGGACATTGCACGTCTCACGCAAGATTATCCGCACATTGAAGTACTCAGCGATGTGAAATATGTTGATGAAGGCAAAATCATTACTGCTGCGGGGATTTCTTCGGGGATCAATGCATCGCTTTATATTGTGGCCAAATTGCATGGCTTAGAGATTGCGAAGCAAACAGCGAAACGTATGGAATATGATGCAGCATTTGTTTAATGCAGATATTCAAGCGGAAGAATTCAGCAGAGTGATAATTTAGAAAATACACTGAAATAAAAAGGGAGATAATCATTCGAATATCCCCCTTTTTTGTGCTTTGCATAGCCACGTTTGGCATTTTTCTTTCGATCTACAAAAGTTTGGCTTTTGTTAAAATCGTTCATGTGTTTTGCCACAAAGTTGCGAACTTCAACTTCGGGCAGGACTTTTTTCTTTGCCATTTGCATTCACCTTTTTGCCTATGTAGCACCCTCGTGCTGTAGTGCATATATTGGGCAATTTTTGGCAAATTTCAAGCCTTATTTTGAATACCTTTAAAACAAGCCTGCATAGACTGGCGCCATTACATTCAGCTCTTTATACAGCAGACTGACCGCCAAAAAGCCCATTACACAGGCCAAGCTGCGCACCAGCATTTTCTGTACATGTAGCGGTTTGAGCACTTTCTTTAAACTGAGCGAACAGAAAATATAAAGCCCGCCAATGAATGCCAAAGTCAGCAAAGTCACAGACATCAGCATCGGGCTTTTTGCCTGCAAAGACACCGAGCCAAAAATCGCAGGTACCAAGGCCAAATAAAAAGAAATGGTTTTCGGATTACTCAAGGTAATCAGCAAACCGTCTTTATAGGCCGAAAAGGTTTTACCCAGATTCATTTCATTTGAGCTTGCCAATAAATCGCCTTTAAAAGTCCAAAACTGGTAAGCCAAATACAGCAAATAACAGCTTGAAAAAATAATTAAATAAAATGAAAAATTCGGGCTGAGCTGATTGATATAACTTAATAAAAAAATCGAAGCAGACAAGTAAATCATATCTGCGGTCATCAGGCCTAATAACATGATCACGCCTGCATAATAGCCTTGTGACAGGGTTTTAAACATGAGACCTGTCATACCCGGCCCTGGCAATAAAGCAGCCAAAAACAAAGTAAAAATATAAGTCGAAAGCTGTGTGAAATGTTCCATTTTGCAAAGGTATGATGAGCAATGAATGGCACTATTTTTGAATAATTTTATGGGTAAAACTGATCTATTTATTTTATAAAAAGCACATAAAAGGGTGTAAATAACCTATAAATTTATTTTTAAGGTAATTTATACCAATGAGCCTTTTAGACAAGACAGATGCCAAAATTTTAAAAATCCTGCAAGAAGATTCACGCACGACCAATGCCGAACTTGCCGAACAGATTGGCATGTCGACCTCACCCTGCTGGCGTCGGGTCAAGCACCTTGAAGACACGCAAGTGATTAAAGGTTATGGTGTCTTATTAGACCGTAAAAAAATTGGCCAAGGCGTGATGGTGTTTATCCGCGTGTCGATTGATAGCCATAGCGAAAAAGAAGCCAAAAAATTTGAAGAACGTGTGACTGAGCTGGAGCATGTGGTCGCGTGTTATAGCGTGGGCGGTGATGCAGATTTCTTGCTGCAAGTCGTATCACCGGATTTAGACACTTATGCTGAGTTTTCGATGTCGACGATCCGCCGCTTACCCGGCATTAAAGAAATGCAGAGTATTTTTGTGCTGAAAGAAATTAAGCCTTTCTTGGGCTATCCGATTCACAGTCAGAAATAAAATACTGACTGAAGCCCTCTCCCTAACCCTCTCCCAAAGGGAGAGGGAATTCCAAAGTATTTAGCTTGCAAAAGCCCGTTCCAACAAACGCTCTACATCGACCATTTTGGCATCCAGCATCCCCACCACTTGCCCATGTTTCTCACTATAACGGCTTTGAATAAAGCCATTGGCTACATAGTCAGGCGCATAGCGTTTTAGTAAAACCGCTTGTGCCAATACGGTTAAACGGCTCACTAAACTGCGCCCCATAAATTGTAAATCTTCAGGCGATTGATGGAACAATCTGAACAAGTCCTGCAATTCAGTTTGCAAGCTTTCATCTGTATTTGCTGTACTCGCCAAATCTTTAAACAGTACTTCAATGGATTCAGGTTCGCGCCCAATCGCGCGCAGTACATCCAAGCACATGACATTGCCTGAACCCTCCCAAATGGTATTCACAGGCGCTTCTTTAAAGATGCGTGCCATGATGCCGTTATCGACATAGCCATTGCCGCCAAAGACTTCCATCATCTCACCGGTCAGTTCCACCGCACGCTTACAAATCCAGAACTTGGCTGCTGGGGTCATAATGCGTTTCCATGCCACAGACAAAGCATCATCCGATTCGTAGCACTGTGCCAAATGGAAACTGAGCTGCGTCGCCGCCTCACTTTCTAAAGCCAAATCTGCCAAGACTGCACGCATGAGCGGTTGATCAATCAGATGTTTACCAAAGGCCTGACGCTGACGGGTATAAGCAATGCATTGCACCAAGGCTTGACGCAGCATGGCACTCGAACCGACCGAACAAGTCAGACGGGTGTAATTTGCCATTTCAATAATGGTTGGAATGCCGCGCCCTGCCTCACCAATCATAATGCCCCATGCATTTTTGAATTCGACTTCCGAGCTTGAATTCGAGCGGTTACCGACTTTTTCTTTTAGGCGCTGTACTTGAATATTATTCTTGGTGCCATCTTCCAGCCAGCGCGGTACAAAGAAACAGGCCAAGCCATCTTGTTCGGTTTTTGCCACCACCAAATGCGCATCACACATCGGCGCAGAGAAAAACCATTTATGCCCTGTCAGCAGATAAGCTTTACCTCGTCCTGTTTCTGCTACAGGCACCGCAATTGTTTCATTGGCACGTACATCTGAACCGCCCTGCTTTTCAGTCATGCCCATACCGAGCCAAATCGACTTTTTTTGTGCAATCGGCACATCACGTTCATCGTATTCAGTCGATAGTAGTTTCTCGCCAATTTTCGCCCATAGTTCAGGCTCTCGCTGAATGAGTGGAATACTGCCGAGCGTCATGGAGTTTGGGCATAAGTTACCGCATTCGACCTGACCTGCAAGATAAAAGCGCGCTGCCCATTCCACCCATTTAGTCTTGGAGTTAGGCTGATTAAAAGGATGCGCATGGGTATCAAACTGGCGATTGAGTCCCATCCATTTATGCCATGAAGGATGAAACTCGATAAAGTCAGTACGGCGACCACGAGCATCGAAGGCATGTAAGATTGGCGTGTGTTTGTTGGCTAAAACCCCATGCTGAAAGTATTCGCTCGAACCTGCGACTTTGCCCATTTCGCATAAAGTCGACTGATCATGGCTGCCGTAGCGTTTTAAGATTTCGTGTAAAACCGTATCGCTTGAAAATAGATTGTAGTTTTCCAGTTCATCAAATTGGTTGCTGATTTGATGCGTCATCCATGTCTGTTCTAATGTATTCATCGTCTATATTTTCCGCTTGTTCTTGTTGGCTTTTCATTTCAGTATAGAGAAAATTTAAAGCATAGACGTTCGGTTTTCCACGCTTAAAAATATGAAGAATTCAGCCATTCAAATACGGCGCAAGCCACGTCAATCACGGGCCAAACTGACACAAGAAGCCCTACAGGACAGTTTTGTTCGGCTTTTGCATGAGCGCCCTGCCAGCCAAATTACCATTCGTGAGATTACCGACCTTGCAGGCGTGGGCTTGGGAACGTTTTATGAATATTTTTCTAAGAAGGAAGATTTGATTGCGCTGACCATTCATTTGCATGTGAAACACAATGCGGAAAGCTTAAAAAGTTATGCACAAAGCTTGATCAAGTTATCCACAGATTTGGAGTTTCAGGCGTATTTAGAGCGAATTATTCACTTTCAAATTGAGCAAATTCAGGCGCAGCAGTTTTTATGGTCGCAGGTGTTTTTGTTGGAACGGCAAATTTCAGATATTGAAAGTTACCGTAAGAGTTATGCCATGATGGTGCACATGTGGCAGAGCATTCTTGAACCGTTTATTCAGAATGATGAACAACTCAATAAGTCGATGGCTTTAAATATGCAACGAGTGTGTTATGGCTTTGTGTCGCAGACTTTATTGATTGAGCCTGAGTTTTGGGAGTGGCAACAGCTTGAAAAGGATATATTAAAATCAATTAAATAAACTAGAAAATTAAATTAATAAAAAATTCAAAAGCTTAAACAACAATCATATTTACAATAACTTAAAACAAACAAATCTAAATAATTTGCCATAAAACCTAAATCTACAATGTGAAAAAATACTAATCTTTTCGCATTTTACATACCTTTCATCACACTCTAAATATGTTCGTGTTTAAAAGGTTGAATACTCTCTTAATGCATACTTTGGACCCCCCTATTATGAATAAGTTCATCTATTCACTTTTATTACCAACGACATTATTGATTAGCGCATGTGGAGGTGGCGGTGGCAGCTCAAATGACACCAATATAGAATCACCGACAACACCAACGCAACCGCCCGTAACTACGCAAAATATTCTAAGCTTTCCCATCACTCAATTTAAAATAAATAAAGTGGATATTGGCACACAAGCAGATATTTTTTCGATTCAACAAAATAATCAATCACTGTTGAATACTCTTATTTCAGAAGAGTCCAAAACATTGTATCAACAAAATACCAATTACAATCCTAACTGGCTTGGATGGCAAGAATTCATTCTTACTAAGAATAAACTCTACTATTCTGCAAATAGTCAGCACCCTCTTTACGTGATTAAAAATGCAGATTCAGTCCTAGAGCTAGCCTATGATGTGGATGGTAAAGGCTTAAAATCTACGATTAAGTTTAAGAATATTTCGATTGCTAACGAAACTGTAAATTCAAAAAAGATCACAACAGACTTGTTTAATAACTATATTCATTCAGATCTGAATGATGCTAACTTTATTAAACTCAGCAATGCAATTAATGCTTTATCTTTCAAATTTGATCAAGATGCTGTCTGCCATCAATACTTATCTAAACAATTCAATCAAGCCAATATTATTTTTTCTGAAAGCCAAGGAAATGACAAAAAAACTTTAGAAGATTGGAAGGCTGAACAAGCAGCTCTCAAAAATACAATAGTTGAAGCAACGTGGGCAAACCATAAAGTTGCTTATGTGGTAAGTAGTCCAGATCAAAACTTTTATATTGGGCTAGGCTACCGTCAAAATGCTGCGATTGAAAAAGATGGCAAATTGTATGAAGGACTTTATGATGATGCGCGTGTTTATGATTATCGTGAAGAATATGATAGTTCAGTACAGTTTTCCGCGGGCATTTGTCAGGCCTTCAATTCATCTGCTGCTGCAACCTTATATCAAGCAATATTAACACTACCTAAACAGTCATAATTGTTGTTGATACAACAAGAAAAAAACCGCCTTTTCAGGCGGTTTCTTTACATCTCAATGCAAATTACTTCACATCAAAACGGTCTGCATTCATCACTTTTGTCCAAGCTGCAACAAAGTCTTTTACAAACTTCGCTTTGTTGTCATCTTGAGCATACACTTCTGCATACGAACGTAAAATCGAGTTAGAACCAAATACAAGGTCTACACGAGTCGCTGTGTATTTCGTTTCACCTGTTGCACGGCTTACGATATTGTACGAGTTCTTACCTGTCGGCTTCCAGTTGTAAGCCATGTCCGTCAATGTCACGAAGAAGTCATTGCTTAATGTACCCACATTGTCTGTGAACACACCCGCTTTAGACTCACCGAAGTTCGCGCCTAATACACGTAAACCACCAATTAACACTGTCATTTCAGGAGCAGTTAAACCAAGCAATTGTGCACGGTCTAATAGCAGCTCTTCAGGCTGAACAGCATAATCAGCTTTTACAAAGTTACGGAAACCGTCTGCTTTAGGCTCAAGGTCAGCAAATGAATACGCATCAGTTTGCTCTTGCGTTGCATCACCACGACCCGATGTAAACGGAACTGCAACGTCTACGCCTGCTGCTTTCGCTGCCGCTTCAACTGCTGCTGTACCGCCCAATACGATCAAGTCTGCAATACTTACATTTGCCGCAGAAGCTGCTTTAATTTCTTCAAGTTTCGCCAATACTTTCGCTAAACGCGCTGGTTCGTTGCCTTCCCAGTCTTTTTGTGGCGCTAAGCGGATACGTGCACCATTTGCACCGCCACGGAAGTCAGAACCACGGTAAGTACGTGCGCTGTCCCATGCTGTTGCGATGAGTTCAGCAGCAGATAAACCGCTGTTTAACAGTTTAGCTTTCAAATCCGCAACGTCTGCATCAGACAATGCTGTACCTGCAGGAATTGGATCTTGCCAGATTAAATCCTCAGCAGGTACATCAGCACCTAAGTAACGAGATTTAGGGCCCATGTCACGGTGTGTCAATTTGAACCAAGCACGTGCAAAGGCATCATCAAGCTCTGCAGGGTTGTTGTAGAAACGCTCTGCAATCGCACGGTAAGCAGGGTCAAATTTCAGCGCCATATCGGCATCTGTCATCATTGGGTTACGGCGTACATTCGGGTTGTGCGCATCAACAGGTTTATCTTCTTCTTTGATGTTGATCGGTTCCCATTGTTTCGCGCCTGCTGGGCTGAGTGTTTTTTCCCACTCATAAGTGAACAGTAAATAAAGGAATTCGTTATCCCATTTGTCAGGATGCGTTGTCCAAGCACCTTCTAAACCGCTGACCATGGTATTTGCACCATTGCCTGTGCCTTCAGAGTTGTGCCAGCCTAGACCTTGGAATTCAACGTCCGCGCCTTCAACATCTGCACCTAAATTTTCAGCTTTACCATTACCATGTGCTTTACCAACTGTATGACCACCTACGGTTAAAGCTACAGTTTCTTCGTCATCCATACCCATACGGTCGAAAGTGACACGCATATCTTGCGCGGTACGCAGCGGATCTTGAACACCATCTACACCTTCAGGGTTCACGTAGATCAATCCCATTTGCACTGCAGCCAATGGGTTTTCTAGTGATTCACGGTTGTCATCATCGCCATAACGGTTTTCAGTTGGCGCTAACCATTGTTTTTCTTCGCCCCAGTAAATGTCTTTTTCTGGGTGCCAAATGTCTTCACGTCCGCCACCAAAACCAAAAGTTTTTAAGCCCGCAACGTCGTATGCAACCGTACCAGCCAAAACGATTAAATCACCCCAAGAGATTTTGTTACCGTATTTACGCTTGATTGGCCAAAGTAAGCGGCGGCCTTTGTCTGTGTTGACGTTATCAGGCCAACTGTTGAGTGGCGCAAAACGTTGGTTACCTGTGTTCGCACCGCCACGACCATCTTGCTTACGGTAAGAACCCGCTAAGTGCCACGCTGTACGGACAAACATACCAATATAGCTGCCGTAATCTGAAGGCCACCATTCTTGGCTGCTGTTAATTAAATCGCGGAGGTCTGCTTTTACCGCTTCAAGATCAAGTGATTTGAAAGCTTCCGCATAGTTAAAGTCAGGATCTAAAGGATTGGTTTTCTTATCGTGCTGCGAAAGAATGTCAAGGTTTAAGGCATTCGGCCACCAAAATGCATTATTTGTCGTATCTTGCGTGGTCTGTGCACCTGATTGGTGAAATGGGCACTTGCCTTGCGTATTCTGTGTCATTGTAAAGCTCCAAATAATTATGAAGTAATGTTTCGAACCGTATAAATCTTTAATTCCAGTTTTAACTTAACCTTTTTAGGTGACAATATGAAGTGAGTTTTACGAATAAAAACAATCGTTTTATTCAATTTAAGACATTAAAAATAAATGAATTTTTGTTTTTCATAGATTTAGATTTCTGCATATATTTAAAATTCAACACTGATGGTTATTTTGCAATATTATTTATATAAGCCATATTAGAAATTTTTAAAAAAAAATCAAAAAATTGATTCCCCAAAATCATCATATTTCTAGTTTTCTTTAAAATAAAACTATTGATATTCAAGTATAAAATGATAAAAAGGTGCTCTGCGATGCAATACAATATTGAAAAGATTATCCAGCAACATAACATTATTTTATTCGATGCAATTTGCGTACTTTGTAATGGCTGGGCCAAGTTTTTAATTCAAAATGATACGCAGCAAAAATTTAAATTGGCTTCTGTCCAATCGCCTCTTGGGGAAGCGATTTTAAAATATTATGCAATGTCGACAGTGGATTACACCACGATGGTGGTTATTTTCAATGGACAACGCTATCTCGAATCTACAGCTTTGCTCAAAGTCATGCAGCACCTAGGCATGCCCTATTCGCTACTCAGTGCAGGCTATGTGGTTCCTCAATTCATCCGTGATTTTTTATATCGGCGTGTCGCACTGAATCGCTATCAATTGTTTGGTACAACCGACTATTGCATGTTGCCATCCACAGACAACCAACAGCATTTTTTAGAATATGCCATCCATGACTAAACTACATCGACACATTCTGCTAGGCATTCATGCCACGCTAGCGACTTTATGGATCTATCAGGGCTTGGTGCCTAAAATTTTAGTACAAGCTCCAGATGAATTACGTATTTGGGCACTGCAAGGCGTCACTGCAGATCATGCGGTCATACTCATGCAAATGTCAGGTTGTGCTGAAATTATATTTGGGCTGTTGTTTTTTATCTTGAGAAAAAGTTTGTGCTTACATGCACTCAATTTACTGACGATGCTACTTTTAAGCGGATTAATTGTATGGCTCGATCCAAGTTACTTTTTGCAGGCTTTTAATCCATTGGTGATGAACCTAGCAATGGCAACACTTTCGATGATTGCCATTGCGCTCATTCAAGATGCGAAAAATACAGACTTAAACCGTTAAGCGTTTTCCTTCACGGATGCAAATAAACGGATTCATCAACTTAGAAGATTTCTGACGTGCTTTTTGTAAGTCGTCTTCTGGTTGCTCACGGCTCTCATCTGTCAGCTGGAAAGTACGGTAATGAATCGCCAAAGAACATTTGGCATGTAAGTCTTTATGCGCTTGAAATGCTTCATCAGGATTCATGTGCAAATAACGCATCAGCAAACGTGGCTCGTATGCACCAATTGGCAACAATGCTATCCGTGGCGCGCCATATTTGGCAAAGATGTCTTTAAAATGTAGTGAATAGCCTGTGTCACCGGCAAAAAAGCAATGGTCCTGCCCATTTAACACCGAAAAACCACCCCACAATGCACGGTTCTGATCGCGCAGACCACGCCCTGAACCATGCTGAGCTGGGGTATATACAAATTTTAAATCACCCAATAATGCCGACTGCCACCAATCCATTTCATAGACTTGGAAATGCTCTGGCAAATAATAACCATTGCCCAAACCTGTATAAATTGGCATGGCAAAGCGTTCATGTAACCAATTTAAACTGGCAATGTCCATGTGATCATAATGATTATGACTCAGTAAAACAGCATGAATTTCTGGCAGTTCTTCTAAAGCAATCCCAGCAGGACAAACCCGACGTGGTCCACTGCCCTGTTTCGGACCTGCATATTCAGCCCACACAGGGTCTGTCAACAAGTTATAAGGGCCAATTTGAATGAGCACGGTTGCATGCCCTACAAACCACACCTGCCAATCATCTAAGCGTGCATTTGGCCTATTTTGAGGTAAAGAGCGTGACGCTTGCTCAAAGGTCGCATATTCACGCTTACGATCGACCTTCCATGTTGAGCTACGTCGCTTTAACATCCATTTAATAAAATTTGAGCGCTTATGTGCTTCAGGCGGACGCAAAGCATTTAAAAAATGCGTGCCATTAAAATGATTTGATGCAAGAAAATCAAATACAGGTTGCTGCCAAGTATGCGACAAACAACGCGCTGCAGGTAACTGGAAATTTTTATGTTCTAAATCTTGCTTCATGAATATTTCGAGTTCTTCAATGTTAAATATGCCAACTCTGACGAGTTCAACCCCTACAGTGACACCGAAAGTAGCGAATTTCAACCACCTACAGGACCTTTGTCTACGTTGAATCGATCAACTGCCATTGTACGCTAATAAAGAGTGCCATAATTTTATGTAAATTCTGTTGAATTTATGCGTCTAGACTTTGCAACATGATCAACTTTTAAGTTCTTTCAACAAGGACAAAGATCAAACACACATCGTAGGTGTTCCACATGGAACATTTTTCACCCAAACATCAAAAGAGACATAAAAAAAGGAAGTCTCAGACTCCCTTTCCTTCACCACCGTATATTATTTGGCAAAATACTGCTCGCGCCACTCTTTCCAAAAATACAGCACAATACCAAACATCACCACAGCAATCCCCAGTACAGCATTAGCACTAATGTGTTCGCTATTTAATGTTGCGCCTAATACCAGTGCAATAATTGGCGTCATCACATTACTTAAAGACACGGTTGAAGCCGCTAGGCGTTTGATCAGCCAGAAGTAGCACAGCATTGCCACAATAGATGACAAAATCATGGTAAACAAGAAACCAATGATGGCATTACTACTTGGTATTTCGGTTGGAAAATGCTGCCAAATAAATGGAATCAGCAGTAATGAACCCAGTGCAGATACCATAAGTGAACCTGTCGCCTGTGACATCGGCTTCAAAGGTGCATTAATTTGTTTCACCCAAAAAATCGAACTGATGTATGACACCATACTGATCAGCATCAATACCACGCCCCACGGATTGACCTTGCTGTCGGCAGAATCTAAAAAGACAAAACTCAAGCCACCGACGGCAACCGCCATGCCCAGCCACTGTAACCACACCAGTTTATGCGTTTTTAAAATCACATGCCCAATCAGGCCTGCAATGAGCGGTGAGAAACCAAAAATCAGCGCCATCAAGCCAGAGGTCAAATAATTGGCAGCCAAATAAATAAACAGCTGCGCGCCAATCAAATTTAGACTGCCTGCTACGTAACTCTGTAGCGATACTTTGTCAAAAGGCAGCGGATTACGCATGACCGCTAAAATAACCAAAGCAATGACACATGCGCCAAAGTAACGAATGATCAGCACCCACATTGGATGCACTTCTGCCACACTCCATACAATTGCAAGCGGCGTCGCTGCCCAAATCAACACCAGCAAAGCATAAATACTTGCCGTGACAATCATGGGAGAGGAATTAGAGTTCATAAATGGTTCTATCGCAATATAAATTCAGAAGCATTGCAGCACAGAAAATCCACCCAAAATCTATTCCGCGTGGCGGCATGGATGCCGCCGATAAGCTGAGATATAGGGATATATCTTCAGCTTATCGAAAGATTTTTGTCACTTTTGATCTCTCAAAAGTGAGGCTTCACCTGCGCGTGAGCAGTTACCCATGACACAAAATTTGAGGTTTTGATATTCTCATCATCATTGAAAAGTAAGACATACCTACTCAATGCCATTAAAAATTAAAATGCAAATTGCGGTCATGCCTCAATCATCAAAAAATATAGCCATAAAAAAGCAGACCTAGGTTGCCCAAGGTCTGCCCTTTTGTAAACTCATTAATAACGCAAAGGTTATTTCACGAGTTTACGAAGATCTTGGCTTAGATCTAAATATTTATCAGCTTCAAAAGCTGCATTCTTGCTGATCAACTTTTTAAGATGACGCATTTCTTTCGCTGCATTTACAGTAATACCGCCAACGATCACACCGTCAGTCACACCGAACAACACGAAAGAAGATTCCGCGCGTTGTTCCGCATTGATTTCACCGCGAACAAGCCATTCAGCCGCAGCCATATCACCAACAAATTGATAGTTGATGTCTAACTGGTCAGTCCAGAACCAAGCTGGGTTTGGTGTAGGATGCTCAACACCCATCACATGACGTGCGAAGATGCCTGCTTGAAGGTTGGCATTTTCCCAAGTTTCCACACGGCGGTGGTTACCGCAGTCACGAAGCTGAGTTGCAACATCACCTGCTGCATAAATGTCAGCATTTGAAGTTTGGCAGTTTTCGTTGACTTTGATTGCAAGGTCAACGTCTAAACCAGCTTCAGTCGCAAGCTGTGCATTTGGCACGATACCAATACCGTAAACCACTGCATCGGCACGAAGCTCTTCACCACTGCCTAAAGTCACAACGATTTCTTCGCCATCCAATTTGCAATCTGCAATTGAAGTTTCAAGGCGTACATCAACACCAGCAAGGCGCTGCTGTGCCAATAAGAATTCGCTCAATACACGTGGAGATGAACGACCCATCACCATTGGACCCATTTCAATCACTGTAACGATACAGTCTTTGAAACGTGCAGATGAAGCAAGCTCTAAACCAATTACACCGCCACCGATCAAAATAATACGACGGCCAGCTTGTAATACTGGAACTAGCGCTTGTGAATCTTCAAGGTTACGCAGTGTATAAACGTGTTTACCCAACGCATCAAAGTTTGGTAAACGACGCGCAGCACCGCCAGTCGCTAGAAGCAACTTATCATAAGCAACAAGGTCACCGTTTTGAAGTTCAACAGTCTTCGCGTCTGCATTGATTTTCACAACGCCATTGCCGCGAATTGTCTCTACACCAAGATCAGTCAGTTTTTCTTCTGACAAAATTTCGATTTTGGTTTCTTCAGGTTTTAGAATCACGTCTTTTGATAATGGCGGACGCTCATAAGGAAGATGCGTTTCATCACCAATTAAAATGATTTTGCCTTCGTATTTGTTCCCACGAAGTTCTAAAATCGCGCTCGCACCTGCTTGACCAGCACCTACGATTACAACGGTTTCAATATTGCTCATATCTCTTAACCCTTTAACTCTGCAGATACGATGCCGAAGCCCGCAATCCACTCGCTAATATCTTCATAACAGTGAGTCGTCATTTCGTACTCACCGATTTCGTGAAGGGCTGCAAATGCTGCCATCCAAGAACGAACTTCTTGACCACCACGGCCACCGTCACGACGGATTTCATCTTCTTTCATTGCTTCCATTGCAGCGAAATCAGCATTCTTGAATTTCTCAAGCAATGCGATATCCCACTCAGGACTCAATGGCACAGCAACAGAAGTATCACCCGCAGCCAATTTTTGACCTACAGCAATAATCTTCGCTTGACGTGCATTACGTGCCTCTTCCGTTGGGTTACGGCCTGCAATTAGGAACTCTTCCACTTCTGGCGGTACAGAACCCATTTGCGGTGTAGGCGGATCGTGTGAAAGGCCACCTGTACCCAATACAAGAACACGCTCGTTTTCAAGGTTTAAAGACTTGATAAACTGACCTACAGCACGGCCCAAAGCGATCGTACGCTTTGTGGTTGGCATTGGTGCTGCAGCGCCATTAATAAATACTGGAATCGTTGGGTAACGATCAAGTTTGCCTTCACATAAGAAATGTAATGGCTGAGTCACACCATGATCCGCTTGCATACGGTATGAGTACGCAACGTCAACACCTTCATCAAGTACACGGCGAACCATAGCCAAAGCTTTGTCTTCAGGTACATCAATGTGGTCATTGTCTTTACCATAATCCCAGTCGCCTGCTGCTTTGGCACGAATACCCACGCAGAAACTTGGCATAAGGTCATAGAAGAAACCATTAAAATGGTCTGGACCAAACGTGATGATTAGGGTTGGGTCGTAAGCTTTTACTTCAGCAGAAAGTGTTTCAAATGCAGAACGGACTTTTTGTTCTTGCGCTTGATCTTGCGGTGAAGCAAATTCCATCAAAGGACTGTGCGATGCACAAATAAGTTTAACGGCCATGAGAGACTCCAAAAAGGAAGGCAGCTAATGGTTAGCTGCCGATAAGTCCATTTAAGACTAGATTTTTATTCGTCAAAGAATCCCGCACGTGGCTGACGTAAGCCGCGAATACCAAGACCGCATTCTGCATTAATCAGAACACCAGTCAGCGGACGGTTATTTTGACGAGATGCCAAGAGCACATAAGAACCTGTCATTTCTTCCGGTTCAGGTAAGAAATTCAGTGGCATACCACGTGCGATTTTCTCAGGATCACGTGCATCTAATAAGCCAAGGTTTTCTTGACCCAAAGATGCAGCACCTTTGATATTCACATTCATACCTGATGGTGCAACAGCGTTCACTCGTACTTTAGGCGCAAGTTCATAGGCTAATTCTTTCATAATACCCACACCAGCATGCTTAGATGCAGTATATACAGGGCCTCCGCCAGCGGAGTACAGTGCCGAATTAGACAAAGTAAATATGATAGAACCTTCAGAAGCGATCAATGCATCAAGCGCAGCCTTTGCACCTAAGATGAGCGATTTGGTGTTAATACCCATAATCTCATCAAAGGCTTTTTCTAGCTGCTCGCCAGAAGTATTGACGATATCTGCATAGTGATCCCAGATACCGGCATTACCTACGAAACAGTCGAGTTTACCGAAACGCTCTACAGTTGCTTGAACTGCACGAACGTTATCTGCATAGCTGGCTACATCACCTTCAATTGCAAGAACCTTACCACCAAAGTGCTCATTCAATGCATCCACTTTTGCCTTTGAACGTTGAAGAACGGCTACTTGTGCACCTTCTTCTAAGAAACGTTCAACCAAAGCCCAGCCTAAACCAGAACCACCACCAGTAATAAGTGCAACTTCGCCTTGTAGCCAACCCATGCTTACTCTCCTGCCATTTCTACAAACAATTGACCATCTTCAACAATCACTGGGAATGTTTTAATTGGATCAGTTGCTGGTAGACACAATGCTTCACCTGTTTTTAAACAGAAACGCGCTGAATGTAATGGACATTCAACAGTACCGTCATCTTCAAGGTAACCTTCTGACATAGAAGCGTTACCATGGCTGCATTTATCGTTCATCGCGAAGAATTCTCCGCCATTGTTAAATACAGCAAGCGCTTCGATACCGTTTACGCCACAATCCACTTTCAATGCTTCGCCTTCGTCTAATTCATCAACTTGGCAAACAAAAATCTTATTCATTAGAAGAACACACTCAGGTTATGTGAGCTGTAAGTAACTTGGTCAAGCATGATCTTACGGTTGAAGATTTGGAAGCCTAGGCCACCTTCAACTTTACGGATCTTGTCATGACGTTTACCACAGTAAATAACGACGTCTTTCTCTTTTTGCGTACGGTATAACAAATATGTTACGTACACGTCGTACTCGCCTTCAACCTCAGTTGCTTCAACAATCACGTTAGACACCATGTGTGTAGTACGTGAAGGAGGCTCTTCAGCCCAAGCCATACCTGTCTCAAGACGAGCGACACGACGCTCTAAAAGATCTTTCGTATCATTGAACACCCAAGTTGTTGGTGGTTCAACTGAACGACGACGGTCACGGGTTTGTGCGTTTGGCGTTGTACGCAAAGTGTAAGAAATATCTTCACTTAGCGTATCTAACCAATCGCGGAATTTCCAATCGTCAAGCAATTTTGCTTCACGGAAAAGGAACTGACTAATTTGATGATGAAGTTCTAAACTCACTTGACTCATTTCATAAGCTCCTTCTCATATTCGTCAGCCGCAGCTTCAACGTCTTCCCATTTTTCATGAATCAATAGATCTGCCCAACGACGGTACATACCACGTGCTGCAGTTTCTGAGAAAATGTAGTTGGTAATGCCTGGAATGCCGTCTTCACGTACTTTCTCGTTGCCTTTACCCATTTCCATAATGAGTTTGTTTTGACGCGCTTTATAACCACGTAAAACTTTTTGAATCTCAATCCAGTTCTCAGAGTCATCTTGCTCTAGGAAACCAGCTGGACCAAATGCACGTGTTGCAGAACGTTCAAATGCTTCTTTCACTTCTTGTGATGCTTCAGCGTCTGCAATACAGAATGCCCAAACTTCAGTTTTGTTTGGACCACGTGGGTGCCATACGCGAAGTGTTGCAGTACCGTTTAACCAAGACAATGTTGGGAACATGGTGTTATGACCTGCAAGACGTAATGCACGTACTTCACCTAAACGCTCTTTAACTTCTTCATAAGTTTCACGGAAGTAGTTTGCAACTTCACCGTCTACCCATACGTTAGCATCTGGCTTTTCTGTAAAGAAGAAACCTGAACCATGACCGCGTGAACCGTATTGGATCGCGTCTTTCGCAGTTTCCCAAACTGGACGTGCAGTTTGCGCAGCGCCTAATTTCTTAGAAGCTTCGTCGTCTGGTTTCGCGCCAAGTACTTGAATTGCAGATGCGTGAGAGAACAATGCGTGGTATTGGTCAGATGCAAACTGTTCAGCTGCAAATTTCCAGTTACACTCGATTTCCCACTTGTGTACACCACCAATAATTTCTGTACCACCTGGACGACGGTCTAAAACGCCATCTAAGTACCAAGCGATATCGCCCATGTATTCTTCTAGGTCAGGTGTTGTTTCATCCCAACATGCGAATACTAAGCCTTTGTATGATTTAACACGGGTAACTTCAACCAGACCCCATTGCTCTTTACAAGCGCCATGCGGGAAAGCACGGTCTTCAAGTGGGATGTCTTTAAGTGAACCGTCAATACCGTATGACCAGCCGTGGTATGGGCAAGTGAACGCACGTGTGTTACCACAGTCTGCGAAGCTTACGCGCATAGAACGGTGACGGCATTGGTTTAAGAATGCTTTGATTGAACCGTCTTTTTGACGTGCAACAATAATTGGATCTTCACCCATGTAGGTGTTGAAGAAATCCCCAGCCTTAGGAATTTGGCTTTCATGGCAAAAGAACAACCATGTACGACCGAAGACACGTTCTAGTTCTAATTCGTAAATATCTGGATCAGTATAAATAGATGGTGTAATACGTCCATTTTGTGCGTCGACTAAAGCGTCGATTTCGCGCACATCAATTTTTCCACTCATGAAAAGCTCTCCTGTGGCCACTTAGGTCACAAAACAAATAGACTCAACTTTCCGACGATGATGGATTTTCACTGAGTTTTGCGGAAATATTTTTTTTGTTTTAATTAAGAGCTTTCACCAATTATTAGAATAGATATTTTTGATATACGCTTTCAATAAAACCCGCCAAGGCCATTTATTTTCTAAATGGCAAAATCAACTTCACGACATAGTTGTTTATAGATTATACTGACTTGAACTCATAGTAAGACATTTTTTGGATTACTCCTAGGCTAGATATATGGAATTACGACACCTTCGCTATTTTATAACCGTTGCTGAAGAATTAAACTTCAGTAAGGCAGCACTCAAACTTTATACAGCTCAGCCATCGCTAAGCCAACAGATTAAAGACCTTGAAGAAGACGTCGGTGTACAACTCCTACACCGCACGAAGCGTAAAGTAGAGCTGACTGAAGAAGGCGCCGTGTTCTTAGAACAAGCTCGCTTAACTTTGGCACAAGCAGACAAAGCCATTGCAATGGCACGTCAGGTTTCACAAGCCAAACAACAAATGCTCCGTATTGGCTTTGTCCCTGTGGCAGAGATGAAAATCTTTCCGTATGTACTGCCCAACCTACGTGTACAAAACCCTGACCTCAAAATTGAATTACTCAGCCTAAACAACGTTGAGCAAATGAAATTATTGAAAAAAGGTGAACTAGACATCACTTTTACCCGTCATAATTTCAATAGCGACGAAATTGAAAGTCAGTTCGTATTGCGTGAGCCTCTTATTTTCATTTTGCCTAAAGATCATCCTTTGGTAAAATATGATCGAATTCCAGTTAAAGCACTGAATGGCATAGATTTTATTATTCCTGCCGCAGAGCAATCACTGACCCTACATACAGCCATTTTAGACTTTGCCAAAGCCAATAATATTGAATTTAATATTGTGCAAAAAGCCGATAATATTTTGTTTAATATCAACTCAATTGGCATGGGATTGGGCTGTACAATCTTACCTGGCTACATTGCACCACTGACCATGAACAATACGGTTATTCGTCCTTTGGACATCGAACTGCCGTATCTTGATTTGTATGTCAGCTGGCGTAAAAATAGCGAATCTATTGCGGTAAACAAATTTATGGAACTGCTCACACGCGTGTTTTATTTAGATATTGCCCGCGAACAAAATTAATTTTTAATATCTTTTTACTAAAAAATATAGCACCATTATTTCTTAAATGAATAGTGGTGCTTTTTTTTGACTGGTTTTGCCCACTTTTTACCCAAACTAGACTTAAGTCTTACTCTTTTTATGTATAAAACATCTACTCTTTATGGGAAATAACTTATAAGAAAATGTTTCCATATCTATAAACCTAGGCTTTTTTAGTCAAATTACAACTTAAGTCTAATACGCTGGTTTAAGATCCAACCCATAAATACGACCTTTTTCTTAGCGAAGTTATACAAACAAGCCCTCATTTAACGATGCCAAGCACCCTAAATGTAACAAATAATGTTCTTTTTAAAAGCATCCGCTGAAAAAAAAAGAGTGCCGAAGCACTCTTTTTTATCCAGTTACGGCTTATTTCACGCCATGTACTGCTAAGTAGTTTTTAATTACTGTGTTAAATTCTGCCGATTTTTCAACTTGTGACCAGTGACCACATTGACTGAAAATGTGCGCATCAGCATTTGGCACAATATTTAAGATGTCCCAAGTACGTGAAACTGGGATCACCACGTCTTGTGTACCGTGAATCAAAAGTACAGGGACAGTGATGTCTTTCATTTTTTCGAAATCTAATGGGAATTCGAAACGATCACGGTCACGTGCGCCAACAACGTCCATCAAACGGTTTGATGCATAGTCATTTGCAGCAGATGCAAAACGTACTTTTACCAATTCATCAGTGATTAGGTCTTTGTTCACAACGAACATAGACAAAGTTTTCTTGATGCCTTCTTCTGTTAATACAGGGTTTGCATGTGCTTTAAGCGCTGCAGTTTGTTTCGCACCGCCCGTACCCATCGATACGATACCCAATACACGCTCAGGATAATCAAGCGCCATTTGGAATGCTAACCAACCACCTAGTGAGTTACCTACCAACCAAGTTTTTTCAATGCCAAGTGCATCTAAAGTACGCACTGCATGGTCTACCCAAGCACGAATACCATAAGCTGTATTTGGTGCAACTACTGTTTGGCCGTAACCAATGGTATCAATTGCGATACAACGTGCTTGCTCACCAATTTGCGGTAGGTTTAACCACCAGTTCGCAGCTGCAGATACGCCAGTACCAGAACCGTGTAAAAATAGAATCGGCGTACCTTCACCAATTTCGTGGTAATGGGTTAATTCGCCTTCAGCAGTTTCAATCCATTTATCTTCTAAACCAAAGAATGAATCTGTCGTGTATTCAGGGATTTGAACTGTGCTCATACATACTCCTCGTACAGCGTCGTACTTGCGTTTCAATCACATCCGGATTTAAACGCCAATGAATTAAATATTTTGAGTTTTACCATTGCATATTACCCGCTATCCGCGTAGCTACTGATACAAAATTACGATCATAAACAATAAAATTAATATAATTTAAATATTTGTTTTTAATGACTTATTTTTATTTCATTTCCCTAAAAAGCATCGGGTATTTTCCACTGGAATATGGATGCATAAAAAAAGGGCAACCCAATTTGGATTACCCTTTGTTTTTAAACCTACAAATTAGAACTTATAGGTATAAGTTGTTGCTACACGGTATTCCTCTAGGTCTGACTTATAGTCAAAGTTCGCATCAATATACATTGCTTGGAAACCTAAACCCTTCAACTTACCTTCTGGCACGGTGTAATTCACAATTAAATTCAGCTCATCAGATTTCTGATCTTTCTTTCCATTGGTCTCAGCATCTTGGCCCATCATGTAAACCGCAGTCGCATTTAAACCTTTAGCGCCCATTTCTGAGAAGTCATAAGCATAAGTTAAGCCTAATGATTTTTCATTTTTCGCAGTAAATGTTGCTACACCCCAGTTCACTAAGTACGGCTGTGGCACCCAGCCACCCAATGTAGGGAAAGCATTATCACCAAACATTTGTTGGTAGCCCAAGCCGACTGTATGTGAACCATAATTCACTTTTGCACCTATTGATAATGCTTGATTATCAATCGATCCGTATAAGCTATTGCCTGAATCTGCATTGTCAAAATAACGAATATGGCTATCAAATTTCGCTTTTTCACCTAATTTCGTTTTGTAGTTTAGGCCAACATAGTTTTGACGATAAATATCTTGCACATCGGCATACCAGTAGCTCCCGCCAATTTCAGGTGTAAACTGATGGTCAACACCCGCAATATACATGCCGTCAGAAGTAGGCCCTAAATCAAAATGACCCACTTGACCATTTGGCAAAACTTTACCTGGTGCAAACATCGTCAAATCACGGAATTGGTTATCATAACGGTTATTAATGCCGTCAATATAAGCCAAAGTCAATTTAGTGTCTTTAATGTCTTTCGATTCTAACCATGCACCACTAAATGTTGTAAGTAGTTGACGCGATGGGTCGAATACCAAAACTGGAGAAACGGGTAACAACTCACCCACTTTCAACTCTGTTTTAGCTACTTTAGCTTTTAAGGTCGCACCAACTTTGCCAAACTCATCTTTCGACTCTTTACCATCATGCGGCAAAATGAAGTCTGCATTTGCATCACGGCCATTGAGTTTAAAGGCATGTTGTACCAAAAGGTCTGCACCTACTTGAACACCACCACCAATATCTTGGTAACCTGATTTGGCATCCAGTGTGATGCCTTGACTCCATGAACCCCAGTTTTTGTTTGGCGTATCTTCAATTTGACGGTCTAAATAGAAATTTTTAAATTTCAATTGAACCTGACTGTCGCCAATAAAGTCTGCATGAGATGCAGTTGTCCCTAAAGTTGCTGTCGCAGCAAGCATTGCTATCCATAAGTTTTGACGACGCATGGCTCTCTTCCTAAATCATCAAATTAAGCTATGGTGCTATCATGCTGAACAATGCGAGTTTGAGAAATCAGACCACAGTATTAAGTTTTTTCGATGAATATCTCATCCTGATTCATTGCGTAATTTTGACTGATTTTGTTTAGAGTTTTCAGCAATAACTGTTTTCCACTTTATTTATCATGTGGTTTAAATAAGTAAATGTTTTATCATGGTTAAAATTATTTTTTAAAGTTTTTAATTAAGTTCTACACGCTACTTATTGCTTTTAAGTTTAACACCTTAAAACAGAGGCCTAATCTCGCCCCCAAACTTATATTTAAAACAAATAATATAATATATTAAAACTATTAATTTCAAATGTTTAGATCAAAAAAATAACATATTTTTCAACAGTTTTATTAAGTTGAATTGTTTCAGCACACAATGACGCTGTTATGACATGCAAAATCTCTTTTTAACAACATCATCGGCCAATCGACAACATCAGCCTCTTGTCTAAAATTCATGTGCGATAAACAAAAAAAGCACCCCAAATGGAGTGCTTTTTAGTGAACTTTGCTTAAGTAATATTAAGCTTGTAATTCACGTGCTTTAGACATTGTTAAAGCTAAATCTTCGATCATGTCTTCTTGACCACCAACCGTACCACGACGACCAAGCTCAATAAGAATTTCACGTGCTGATACGCCATATTTCGCTTCAGCGCGTTTAGCAAATAACAAGAATGAAGAGTAAACGCCTGCATAACCTAATGTTGCAGCATCACGATCGGCACGGATCGGGTTGTGCATCATTGGAATCACAAGGTCTTCAGCAATGTCTTGCACTTTAAACAAGTCAACGCCAGTTTCCATTTGCATACGGTTCGCAACAGCCACGAATAACTCAAGTGGTGTATTACCCGCGCCAGCACCCAAACCTGCAGATGCCAAGTCGACACGAATCGCGCCCGCTTCAACAGCAGCAACCGTGTTCGCCACGCCCATACCTAAGTTATGGTGACCATGGAAACCGATTTCGATGTTTGAATCTAGGTTTTGACGTAAAGCATCAACACGGTCTTTAACATCTTGCGGAAGCATATAACCTGCAGAGTCAGTCACATAGATACAGTTTGCGCCATAAGACACCATCTTTTTCGCTTCTTCTAATAAACGCTCTGGAGAAGCCATGTGCGCCATCATTAAGAAACCAACAGTGTCCATACCCAACTTACGTGCAGCAGTGATGTGCTGTTCAGAGCAATCTGCTTCTGTTGAGTGCGTTGCAACACGAATCGTAGATACGCCAATTTCATGTGCCATGTGCAAATGATCAACCGTACCAATACCAGGCAACAATAATGCTGTTACTTTGGCATTTTTCATACGTGGTACAACTGCAGATAAATATTCTTCATCTGTTGCAGCAGCAAAACCGTAGTTTACTGAGTTACCACCAAGACCATCACCATGTGTCACCTCAATTAAAGGTACACCTGCTTCATCTAAAGCAGTCGAAATGGCAATCATTTGCTCAACCGTAGTTTGATGGCGCTGTGGGTGCATACCATCACGTAGCGTCATATCATTAATAATCACTTTAGACATGATGTGCTCCTTAAGCTTCAGCAACTTGTGATGCGATTAAACGCTCTGCAAACATTTCTGCAGTACGCGCAGCTGCTGCAGTCATAATATCGAGGTTACCCGCATATTTAGGCAAGAAGTCACCTAGGCCTTCTACTTCTAAGAAAATAGAAACACGGTTGCCATCAAAAATAGGACCATTTACAAGTTTGTAACCTGGTACATATTTTTGAACTTCTTTAAGCATAGCATGAACAGCTTCAGTAATAGCAGCTTGATCAGGCTCACCTTCAACTAAGCAATGCACTGTATCGCGCATATACACTGGTGGCTCAGCTGGGTTAATAATAATGATGGCTTTACCTTGTTTTGCACCGCCAACTTTTTCAATTGCGCTTGCAGTTGTACGGGTAAATTCATCAATATTTTTACGTGTACCAGGACCAATAGACTTAGTCGAAGCAGTTGCAATGATTTCGCCATAGTTCACAGGCTGAACGCTAGCAATCGCAGCAATCATTGGAATTGTTGCTTGGCCACCACATGTCACCATGTTTACGTTTGGTACTTCACCTGATTCAAGTAAAGCATTCAAGTTCACTGGTGGTACGCAGAATGGACCAATTGCAGCAGGTGTTAAGTCAATCATTAACACGCCAAGCTCATTTAACTTGCGGCTGTTTTCAGCATGTACATAAGCTGAAGTTGCATCAAATGCAATTTTGATGTCGTCTTCGATAATATGCGGAAGTAAACCATCTACGCCTTCAGCAGTGGTTTTCAAACCCATTTTTGCAGCACGTGCAAGACCTTCAGAAGTTGGGTCAATACCCACCATCCATACTGGTTCTAACCATTCGCTGCGTTGAAGTTTGTAAAGCAAATCAGTACCAATATTACCTGGACCGATCATTGCACATTTAATCTTTTTCATTAACGTACTCTCTAAAAATTTTGCTCAGGCCAAGTCTTATTCAGCAGCAAATGCAGCTGTTACAGAACCAAAACCTTCAATTTCAACCACGAATTCGTCACCCGCGTTTGCCACAACCATTGGGCCAAGTGCACCAGTCAAAATGATGTCACCTGCCAAAAGTGGACGACCACGGCGTACCATTTCATCTGCCAACCAAACTGCAGCATTAAGTGGGTTTGCAAGACATGCTTTACCAACACCTTGAGATACCACTTCGCCCGCGCGAGTCATGGTCATTTTGCAATTTACAAGATCAAGGTTTTCCAGTTTCACAGGGCGTGAACCTAAAACATAAGCCGCTGAAGATGCATTATCAGCCACGGTATCAATCAATGAAATTTTCCAATTTTCGATACGGCTATCAACCACTTCTACCGCAGGAAGTGCATAGTCAGTTGCACTAATAATGTCTGCGTAAGTGTGTTTTTCTTTCGTTAAATCTGCTTTGATCACTAAAGCGATTTCTGCTTCAACTTTAGGCTGGATCAAAAGACCCGCTGGGATCGCTTCGCCATCACCATACGCCATATCGGCAAATAACATACCAAAGTCAGGCTGATCTACGCCCAACTGTGCTTGAACTACTTTTGAAGTCAAACCAATTTTACGGCCAGTTAAACGACGACCTTCTGTTAAAGCGCGCGCAGTATTTACTTCCTGAACTGCATACGCAATATCAACATCTGCACTTTCACCGCCAAGTTGTGGACGGATTGGCGCAATCGCTTTTTTTGATAGTTCAGCTTCTCGCAGTGCTAAAGCAACTGACTCAACAACAGCAGAATTCGACATCAATGTTTCCTTAAACTGCAAAAATGGGACTTACAGCGCCATCTGTGAAAAGTCAATTTAAAGTTCATGTGTAAAGTCAATGAACCTCAACCCTTCCTAACCAACAATCATGTCTGGCAGGTGCTTCAGCAGAGAACGCTTATATGAATAAACTGGTTTAGAATCGGGATTTTGCTATTCAAGTGCCAATACTTATTTTATTTCTAACAATAGCTAATTCCTATAAATTAACTCGGATTTATTATTTAAAAACAAAACTTTAAGATTAAACAATAAGCTGCAATCAAAATCACAGTGGGTGTATGAATTTCCCTCAATCGAAAATAAACACCCTATATACGACTAAAAGACTAGATCATTTGTTGTTTTTTAAGACTATGCCTACCAATATAAGCTTCAAATTTTTCCAATATTGCATAAAAAAAGGCGGGACTCGCTAGATACTAGCCACCCGCCATTTCTTTTTATTTAAGCCAGTTAAAGCTTAAATCAGTTCAATATCTTGTACTTGTGCCAAAAGAAAATCATGCAATTTACGCACATCAGACACAATTGCCAGTGGAGCAAATTGCGACAGTACTTGCTGATCATGCACACCATATAGCACCCCAACTCGAGGCATCTGAATATTTTGCGCCATCTGCAAATCATAAGAGGTATCCCCCACCATAATTGCAGCCTCTGCAACCACACCTGTTTGCTGCAAGATTTCTTGCAACATCAACGGATCGGGTTTGGATTTAGTTTCACTAGCAGCACGTGTTGCAACAAATAAATCTTCGCTTTGCGTCTGATGTAACACACGGTCTAAACCTTTACGACTCTTCCCTGTAGCAACCGCCAATTGCACACCTTGATCTTTCAAATCACGTAGCATTTCAGACACGCCTGCAAACCATGCATCACCTTTTGAGTTCGCGACATAATGGGTTGCATAGCTTTGTAAAATCTCTTCATGTAATTCAGGTACATTCGGAAATAAACGCTGAGCAACTTCTGGTAAACCTAGGCCAATAATGCTTTTTGCATCTTCAGCAGTCAGCGGTTGCTGATACTGCTCGGCAGCAAACATAAGACTTGCCACAATTTGTCCAACGGAATCAAATAAAGTGCCATCCCAATCAAAAATGATCAGTTCTACTGGTTTTTTCATACAATTTTCCTAAATTTGATTCTGCTTAAAACAAATCATGTGCCTACCCCTTGTAGAGCAGGCTTGGGAGAAATGAGATCTAACTCAATTTTACACAACGCAGAGCTATAGAAAGGACAACAATTTAAAAATTAATCCTCAGGCGTTGCAGCTGGTTTATCCGCTTTCTGTGCGCGCAGCTGCGCCACTAAACTTTGCATGTCTTCAGGTAATGGCGCCTCAATCGTCGCATAACCTGGAATTTCAAGGCGCATTGCATGTAAGCATAAACGACGTGGTTTCGGACCTTTATAGTCAGTTTCATGACCGTATTTATCATCACCCACCAATGGATGACCAATACTTAAACCATGCACACGAATCTGATGGGTACGACCAGACAATGGCGAAGCGTACACCAAAGTTGCATGCATAAAGCGTTCTTGAACATTCCACTGGGTTTTCGATTCTTTACCGTCTTTAGACACGCGTACACGACGCTCGCCATTGGCCAATTCATAACGAAGTAGTGGCTGATCAATCAACTGTTTATCTAAACTCACTTGGCCTTTGACCACAGCCGCATAGGTCTTTTGAATTTTGTGCTCGCGCAACATATCTTGTAAAGTCTTCAATACACTACGCTTTTTAGAAATCATCACCAAACCAGATGTATCACGGTCAATACGGTGAATCAGCTCTAAATATTTTTTACCTGTAGCAGCACGTAAGCCTTCAATCAAGCCATAAGCCACACCACTACCGCCATGCACAGCAATACCTGATGGCTTATTTACCACCATTAAGCCTTCATCTTCGTAAATCACACGCGCCAATAAACTTTGTGCCACTTTATCTGACACAGGTACAGCTGATTCGTCTTTTTGTTCATAGCGAATTGGGGCAACCCGAACTTGATCGCCAATATTTAATTTAGTTTCTGCTTTCACGCGTTTTTTATTTACACGCACTTGGCTTTCACGAATCAAACGATAAATTCGACTTTTAGGTACGCCTTTGAGTCGGGTAAATAGAAAATTATCAATGCGCTGTCCCGCTTGATGCTCATCCACTTCAAACCAAGTGACGCTTTGCCATTGCTGTGTAGAATTCATACAATTACTGTGACCTAAAAAAAATACTAAATTTGGTTAAAAACTGATCATTTAGGCTATGCTTTACACAAGAAACATAAGCTTAGCCCATAGGCAGATGATGCAAGGTTTGATATAGTCAGCGCACGGAAACCATCGTTGGTGGACAAAAGTTGAATCGTTTCAGTTTACTGAGCATGCTTTTTCAATGAAATGCCCATCTAAATACGCATAGGTCCCAAAAGAATTATGCCGACGCCGAAGGCTTATTATATCGGCAAAACTGTAAGCTGTTGCGTTTAATTACATCTATACGAGGTAAAAGCAGCTTACCCAAAAAAATATGCTGCCAACTTTAGTTGGTTTTAAACGTAAACTGATACACATCAGATTAGTCGCGCCCTAATGCTGCATTCAGGCTACAGCGTTGATACATTGGATCTGCACAAGTTGTAAAGATACGATGATAATTCCGTATCAAGACACTCTATCTACAAAGAAGGGATGATCTTTGAGCAATGTGACAGTGAAAGTTACTCACATCCAATGTACCGCTTGTCCGCCAGTGAATCCATGAGGTGACTTTAATCGTTTAAAGATTGAAGCCGTATTGCCATCATCAATACGTGAATCAAAAACCGAAGCCCACTATAAAGAAGGCCGGTAAAAAAACTCAGACCGCAATCGGTATATTTGAGATCTGAGGGTTGATCCGTTGTTTGATGTTCGCTACGTGTATAGCGATGTTTTGTTGTGTATCACTATTAGGTGTTACTCCATGAAACGTATGTTGATTAATGCAACACATGCCGAAGAGATTCGCGTTGCACTTGTCACTGGACAACGTCTTTACGATTTTGACTTAGAAAATCGTACGCGTGAGCAAAAAAAATCCAACATCTATAAAGGTCACGTGACTCGCGTTGAACCTTCTCTAGAAGCTGTATTCGTTGAATACGGTGCAGGTCGTCAAGGTTTCTTGTCGATGCGGGAAATTGCCAACTCATATTACAAAGCTGACCCTCGTCAAACTTCAAACATTCGTGAGCTCATCACGGAAGGCACTGAACTTTTAGTTCAAGTGGAAAAAGAAGAACGCGGCAACAAAGGCGCGGCTTTATCTACTTTCATTTCACTTGCGGGTCGTTATTTGGTACTTATGCCAAACAACCCTAAAGGTGGCGGTATTAGTCGTCAAATTTCTGGTTCAGTTCGTGAAGAATTGAAAGAAATGTTGGCATCTTTAAATATCCCTCGCGGTATGAGCGTAATTGTACGTACTGCAGGTATTGGCCGTTCACAAGAAGAATTGCAACTTGACCTACAGCACTTATTAGACCTTTGGGCTCAAATCCAAAGCACGTCTAATTCAGGTCCATCACCAATGCTTGTTCATCAAGAAGCGGGTGTCGTAACACGTGCAATTCGTGACTATCTACGTGATGACGTTGCAGAAATTCTGATTGACTCTGAGCAAGCCTATAACGAAGCATATAACTTTGTTAAAGCTGTGATGCCTCGTCAAATCGACAAACTTAAAACCTATACCTTAAATGAACCGTTATTCGCTCATTTTGGTATTGAAAGCCAAATTCAAACAGCTTATGAGCGTGAAGTTAAACTGCCTTCTGGCGGTTCAATTGTCATCGATCAAACTGAAGCTTTAGTGTCTATCGACATTAACTCAGCGAAATCAACACGTGGTCACGATGTAGAAGAAACTGCACTCAACACCAACTTAGAAGCAGCTGAAGAAATTGCGCGCCAACTTCGTTTACGCGACATTGGTGGCTTGGTTGTTATCGATTTCATCGACATGACCAAAGACCGCAACCAACGTATGGTTGAGGCGAAACTTCGTGAAGCTACACAAAGCGACCGTGCCCGCATTCAATTCGGTCAATTGTCTCGCTTTGGTTTAATGGAAATGAGCCGTCAACGCTTACGTCCATCACTCGAAGAAGCAACCGGTTATGTATGCCCACGTTGCCACGGCACTGGTATGGTTCGTGACCTACGCTCTCTTTCACTTTCAATTATGCGTAAAGTTGAAGAGATTGCCCTTCGCGAGCGTCATGGTGAAGTTCAAGTTGAAGTTCCTGTAGAAATTGCAGCCTTCTTATTGAATGAAAAACGTCATAGTTTGGTATACCTAGAGCAAACTTCAAATGTACGTGTCACTGTATTGCCTCACCCGCATTTAGAAACACCACATTACGAAATTTCATACAACCCAGAAGGCTTTGCGCCAACTAGTTATGAACGTACTGAAGCAACACGTTCAAGCGAAAAAGAATTGGGCTATGAAGCTTCTGAATGGCATTTAGAAGACGAACAACAAGTCGCTCAAGCGCCTGTTCAAACACAAGAGAAACGCCATAAAAAGTCACAACACAAGGCTCAAGCTGCACAACAAGCACCTGTCGCTCAAGCGCCAGCACCTACTGTTGCAAGCTCTAGCCCATGTGCTTGGTTAGAAAACTTGTTTGTACAAAAGCAAGCTGCAACCATCGATCAATCACGTACTGCAAATAATGCAGCAACCATGATTGAACAAATGGTAAATGGTGGTGCTGTAAGCCGTGGTCAATTTGGCCAAGTGGGTCAAGTTGCTACAGCAGCTGCACCAGTTGCCGCACCTGCAAGCAATGTGTACTTAGCGCCGTCTACGTCTGTTACACATAAGCCTGATGTTCGTGAAACAGAAAAGCATGTTGAGAAAGACGAAAAAGCAACTCAGCGCAACCACAACAAAAAGCAACGCAACAAGCACAAAGAACCACGTGAGCAAGTGGCTCAAGACAATGCACCACAACATCAAGTGCATGAAGAAGTGCTCCAAGTGTCGCGTCAAGAGCAACGTCAAGAAGCGCGTGAAAACAAGCGCAACTCGCGTCGCCCACACAACAACAATCACAACGAACAACAGCAGCATGATGTACAACAAAATCATGAGCAACAAGCTGTTCCACGTCGTGATCGTAACAACCACCAACGTCCAAACCGCCCAAATCGCCACCGTGATCCAAGCGTTTTAAATGAGCAAACCATTGCTCAAGAGTTGGCAGTTGAAAACACGCCTGCTGTTGCTTCGCGCCAACCTAAAGTAGAAACTATTGAAGTACCTCGCCAAGAGATTCTTCCAACTGCTATGGTGGTAAACCTTGATCAAGCGCAAAGTGAAATTGTTGCTTTAACGCCTGAAGCACCAGCAAAAGCTGAAAAGCCAGCACGTGCACAAGTTGCAGAAGCTACACCAGCAGAAACTGCTGTTGTTACTGAAGCACCAAAAACAGAGCACAAGAGCAAAGCCAAAGCACATCAAGAACCTGCTGAAAAGCCAGTTCAAGATGCACCAGTGAAACGTGCAAGCAATGACCCGCGTCAACGCCGTCGTCAACAACGTGAAGCGCAAAACCGCCAAGCACAAGCACCGAAGTTATCACCTTCACAAGTACCAACTTTGGGTGAATATACTGTAGGTAGCCTAATTCGCCATGTGTATGGTGAAGACTGCTCTGTGCTGATTGAACAGTTTGGTCTAATTCCAACATTTAATCGTGCATTGCAAAAATTCACGGAAGAGTATGCAGCTACACTTTCTACAGTTGCACCAACAGCTGTTGAGAAAAAACCTGTCACACGTGATGTTGTCGTTGCTAAAGCAGCACCTCAAGCAGAACCTGCACCGGTATTGGACTTAACACCACCGAAAGCAACTTCTGAAAATCGTGTTTCAAATGATCCACGTGTGCGTCGTCGTTTAGCTAAATTGGCGGCAGAACAAGCCCTTGAGCAAGCGAAAAGCGCGCAAGCTGAAGTAACCGAAACAGCTGAAAGCACAACTGAAGCAACACCAACTGTTGAACATGTAGCTGAAGTCACTCCAGTGCTTGAAGAACTCGCACCTACTCAAGCAACGCTTGCAATAGAGCCAGTTGTAGAAGAAGCAACTGAAACACCAGCAGAAGTTGAAGCAACACCTGTTGAAGTGAATGAAGTTGTTGAAGCTGAGTCTGAGGTTCAGGAAGCCGCAGAAAATACGGATGTCGTTGATGCGGATGACGAAAAAGTCAAAGCAGACAAAGACAAACCAGCTCGCCCGCGCCGTCCTCGTGGTCGTCCACCAAAGAAAAGTAATACTTCAGCTGAGTAATACTTGCAAAATTGCAGCTGATTAAAAAAATCCAGTCATTTCGGTGACTGGTTTTTTTTTGATACTTTTGTCAAATTAGGTTGATTGCACTAGATTAAAACGATTAAAAACCAATATCTCTACTGAATGCATCATATACCGCTAACAAAAGACGTATTGGATTACGCAAAATAACTAGGATTCTCATGAGCCAAACTACACAACACGACCTGATTGGGATTGCGGATGTCGCTGCTAAAATTCCAAAATTTATGAGCAAAGTCCCTAATTTATTGACGGGACTAAAACAAGCCTATTTACGCACTCCAAATACACCTGCTGGTCTTGGTCTCGCATTTGAAAAAGCCGTTAAGCGCAATCCAAATGGCATGGCTTTACTCTTTGAAGAACAAAAATATACCTATACCGAGCTCAACCAATGGGCTAACCAGATTTCGCATTACTACCTTTCCCTCGGAGCTAAAAAAGGTGATGTGATTGCGGTGATGATTGAAAACCGCTCTGAGTTGGTGGCATGTATTGTTGCGTTAGCAAAAATTGGCGTGACGGCTGCACTGGTGAATACCTCTCAAGTAGGTAAGGTGCTCGCACATAGCATTAACCTTGTGAACCCGATCGCTGTGATTGTAGGTGAAGAATGCCGTGTTGCTGTTGATGAAATTCGTAATGACCTGAGCGTCGCACCAGAGCGTTTACATTGGTTTGCCGATCAAGCAACACTAATAGATGCAGGTAAAGCACCTAAAGACTTTCAAAACCTCGCTCAGCTGATTGAGCAATTTCCAAAATTCAACCCACCAACCACACAAAGTGTAAAAGGCAAAGATGGCCTGTTTTATATTTACACTTCTGGCACCACCGGCCTCCCTAAGGCCGTGATTTTTACCAATAGTCGTTGGACATTGGCTTATGGCACTTACGGTCATATTTTAAATCTCACTCCAGATGACGTCATGTATGTCACCCTGCCCCTTTACCATGCAACAGGTACTGTGGTGTGCTGGTGTGGTGTGATTGCAGGTGCTGCAACACTCGCAATTCGTCGTAAATACTCAACTTCCTCTTTTTGGAAAGATGTACAAAAATTTGATGCCTCAGCGATTGGCTATGTTGGTGAGCTGTGTCGCTATCTTATGGATGCACCACCATCTGATCTTGAAAAAGGCCACCGTGTCACCAAAATGATTGGTAACGGTATGCGCCCAAATATCTGGGACAAATTTAAAGAACGCTTTGGTATTGAAGAAGTCTTAGAGTTATATGCGTCGAGTGAAGGCAACGTTGGCTTTAGTAACGTATTTAACTTTGACAATACTGTAGGCTTCTCGCCAACACCGTATGCGGTTATTCAATTTGATAAAGAAAAGAATGAGCCCATCCGCAATAAAAAAGGATGGTGCATTAAAGTTAAAAAAGGTGAAGTGGGGCTATTGGTGGGTAAAATTACCCGTCGCTCACCGTTCGATGGCTATACCGATCCAGAAAAAAATAAATCGGTCATTATCAAAGATATGTTTAAGCATGGCGATGCTTACTTCAATACCGGCGATTTAGTGCGTGATATTGGCTTCCGCCATGCACAATTTGTGGATCGCCTAGGTGATACCTTCCGCTGGAAAGGCGAGAATGTGTCAACAACTGAAGTTGAAAACATGGTGAGTGAGTACAGTAAAATTTCAGAAGCCGTAGTTTATGGTGTAGAAATTCCAAATACCAATGGTCGTGCAGGTATGGCAGCCATTACCCTACCCCCAAATGCTGTATTAGATGAACAAGACTGCAAAGATATGCTGGTTGAATTTAAAAAATGCCTTCCAGCCTATGCAGTCCCGTTGTTTTTACGCATACAACAGCAAGTTGAAACCACAGGCACCTTTAAATATCAAAAGAGTAAGTTAAAAGAACAAGGCTTTGATCCTGAAAAAACCAGTGATCGTATCTTGGTTTGGCTACCCAATAGTGATGCTTACTGTGACTTAACTGCAGATATTTTAAGCAACATTAACGCCTACAAGTATCGTTTCTGATTATAAAAAGCCCGTTTTTTGATAAAAACGGGCTTTTTTGTTGTATTTATAAACAAACAAAAGCAAGTTTATGATTTTTTACTTGCGCTCAATCGATATCTTGCTACAATACGCACCATCAAGTGATATGGGTCGTTAGCTCAGTTGGTAGAGCAGTAGACTTTTAATCTATTGGTCCCGCGTTCGAGTCGCGGACGACCCACCATTTACTTCGATACCCCAAAGATGGGTCGTTAGCTCAGTTGGTAGAGCAGTAGACTTTTAATCTATTGGTCCCGCGTTCGAGTCGCGGACGACCCACCATCTTTCTAAAACTTCGGTTTTAGACTAAAATGCAGTATACCCCCTAAGGGTCGTTAGCTCAGTTGGTAGAGCAGTAGACTTTTAATCTATTGGTCCCGCGTTCGAGTCGCGGACGACCCACCATTCTTTCTTAGGGCTTCTTTCTTCCGGCATGCGAAGAAAAAGAAACCTGCAAGTTCCGACCAAGACCAATCTACCCATTCGGGTGTATTTGCCATTCTCGAAATTTTGCTATACCGATGTTGCAATGTACGGTGTTTTTTGACGTCTATACATTCACTTTTGCACTCGGGTGATACTTCAAAGCAATGCTTTAAGTTCACTAATCCTGACAAAGGGTTGTTAGCTCAGCTGGTAGAGCAGTAGACTCTTAATCTATTGGTCGTGGGTTCGAACCCCACACAACCCACCACATTCTGTTATTTTCAATTTGATCTATTCTTGCACAGATCGAGTATTAATTTTTTCTAGCACATAAGCTTTCAGTGGCAATGGATTCCCTTCAGCAAAATATTGCTGATTCACTTCAGTTGCATGAGCAATTTTATCCAAATCCATCACAATATTTTTTTAGCATCAATATCATAAAAAAAGTCGCCCCCTGAAGCACGATGCAAAATAATTTGATGCACATTTGGGTCATAAGACCAATGGTCCTGCCGATATTGTTGATTGGAGGTAAAGGTAATGGAGCCACGATGTTTAATCATGCGATGTGCTATACCATTGGGTGATAAACTGATAATGAAATCAGCTTCACCACTTTCACAACCGACAAAAGCATCTTCGCAATCAATTTTCGTGGCATAACGGCCAACATAAGGCATCGCCTCTTGGTTCACCAAGCCCACATTCATAGGTTGTTCAGCGATCGCAACCCTCTCCTGCCCCAACGCCACATTCAATAAAGCACGACCCTTCTGTTTTTCTAGATCCAACCTATCCACTTGGATGACATCTTTTTGCACATTACTGGCTTGATGCTCAGGTGAGCTACACCCTATGAGGGCAAAGCATGATAAAACCATCATGCCTAGCCAAACTTGCTTCGTCACCCAACGCTGGCAATACTTCGATAAGTGAAGAGCGGTTAAAATTTTCATCAGTAAAATATGCTCTACTCTTATATATGATGACCAATTGCTTATCAGACATTAAAAAACTCTAAATTTTATAGATATGTATGCTGTATAAATTTTTAAAATTAAATGTATGCCACCATTATTTTCTAAATCCTCATTCTTTTACATATCTTTACGTTTTTTTTGCTTAAAACAGCTTTAAAAATTGATCCATGTCACCATTTTAAAAGTATGGATGCATGATTGAATTAAGTTTTATCGTTCACATGATGCTTCATATAACAATTGATGAATTAAGGAGACTTGAATGGCCAATGTTGGTTTATATCGTTCGAACCGTTCAAACATGATTGCGGGTGTAATGGGCGGTATTGCTGAACGTTTTGGTTGGAATGCAAATTTGTTGCGCGTTATTTTCGTGATCGTTTCATGTATGAGTGCAGCATTTCCAGGGATTTTGGTGTATTTGGTTTTATGGCTGGTGATTCCAAAACAGCAAAGCCAATACAAAAATATGCAAGGCTATGACCACCCTGTACGTACTGTAAATAATGATCCGTTGCAATAATCTGCATTTAAATTCAGGTTATTTTAATTTTAGTCTGTTGTTATAAACACAATAGAGATCCCTTAGACCTCTTTGGTCGCTGTAGGTTTTCCCCCAAAAGCCTACAGCTTTTTTTTGCCTACATTTAAGCTTTCTCTTTTAAGAAGTGAATTTGCTGATTTAAGGCTGCAATCATGTCTGCACGACTAATCATGCCAATTAAGCGCTGATTTTCAACCACAGGGATGTAATTAAAAGAACGCTCAACAAAGTATGGAACTAAATCTTCAATCGGTTGATCTGGTCTGACAGTCACCACTTTAGGATTCATAATCTGATATACGTGATTTTCCCAGCTGGCTTTAGGATCAGCAGCGCGTTTGAACCACTCCACGACCTCATACAAAGCTAAATTACCCACCAATCGGTCCAAATCACCTACCACCGGCAGGCTCATTAAATTCACCTGTTTAAACTTTTCCAAAGCCGATTGAATATCATCTTCCGCCCTTAAAGTCAGGACTTGACGGCTCATAATGTCACGACAGCTAAACTGACTTAAATTGCGACGGTTTGCCAACTGCTGTGCTTCTAAAATAATTTTCTGTAAGTCATATTCACTAATATCAAGCAACTGGCTCTGACGTTCTAATACCTGCTGAATATCTACTGGCCGAATGGACACTTTCTGCATCGGTGTCGGATCTGCGCTGCGTATATTGACCTGTGGACGCTGCGGATATGGTTTACCAAGCAAACGGTTATAAAATATAGCAAAGGCCATCAGCAATACAGAATTTAATAGCACAGGATAAAACAGAAATGCATAACCCAAATCTTGTACAGCTTTGCCACCCAGCACCGCAGTAATCGCCACCGCGCCACTCGGCGGATGTAAGGAATCTGTGGTCATCATCAGCACGATAGCCAGCGCAACGGCTACACTAAATGCTTCAGTCTGATTGGGTATCCACATTGCGCAGGTCACACCGATGAGCGCCGCAATACTGTTACCAACCACCATATTCCAGGGCTGTGCCAAAGGACTAGCAGGCACAGCAAACAACAGCACTGAAGATGCGCCCATAGGCGCGATATACCATGCATTTAGGTTACCTAGTGCAAGCCAACTGATGAGCGAGGAAATACTTAATCCAAGCAAAGCCCCTACCCCACATAAGACGCGGTCTTTAAGCGGGAGCACTTTAAAATTAGGTTTTAGGGTATTGAGCCAAGCTGCTTTGGAGTGAAACACGTGAGACCTGCATTTGCTGTTTTATATTTAAACGAATTATAGGCGACACTTCATTAAAAGATGTATTTATTTTATATGTTATAAATATTAGATTTATTTTTGAAAATATAAATAAAATTTGAAAAACATCAACTTAACCATAATATAGTAAGCAACATATGACTTTATAAAAAATAATGAACCCAAAGCGCGAAGAACTTTTAAAACACTTAGCAGCCTCTTTAAAAGATGCTAAAGAAGATGGTGGTGCAATTTTACTGGTCGGAGCAGGCATTTCTGTATCTGCTGGCATACCGCCTGCGCAAAAGCTAATGAAAATCGCGATCGACAACTTTCCTAATTATTTTACAGAAGAAGTAAAACGACAATCCATAGAGAATTTAAGCATACTTCAATACAACGACATTATGAGTAAACTATCACCTGCTCATCGTAAAGAGATTTTTCAATGGCATATTCAGGGTAATGAAGCAAGGAGCATCCCCAAAGCCAAACTAAACTTTGCTCACCTGACCATCGCAGAATTATTAAAGCAAGGTTATATCAAACGTATTTTGACCACTAACTTTGACCCATTACTCATTAATGCTTGTTATATGGTTGGCATGTATCCACTACCAGCTATTTATGATCTAGGTTCAGTAGATCAAATAAATCCTGAACTTTTTGATGACCCCTGTATTATTTACTTAAATGGTCAACATGCAGGACAAGTTCAAAGAAACACATCATCACAATTAAATATACACGATCCGATTTTACAAAAAGTTGTAGTGTCTACAGGCTGTAAAAGTCCTTGGATTGTTGCAGGTTATAGTGGGGAAAATGATCCCTTAATGGATGCTTTAAATGAGCTAAGGCCATTCAATAATTGGTTATATTGGCTCGAATACAAAGAACAAGTTTTACAAAAAGAAAGCCATCAATTTTTAGAGAATGATGAAGAGTGCAAAGTCATTTATGGCTGTGATGCCGATTCTATATTTTTGCAAATTAATAAAGATATAGAGTGCCCTTTAAGTTTTATCGAAGATCCTAGTGAACGACTCCAACTATACATTGATGAAATAAAATTCAATACTCACCAACAATTAGGTAATTTTTATCAAGAATTTATTCATGATTGTAAAAAGCATCTAGAGAGAATCAACCATTCACAAAAGCTCGAACAACATCAAAAATTCATCAACCTTGTCTATAAAATTCTTAAAATATCAGACCTAGAAGGTTCCTATAATTTTAAAGAACGCGCTAAACCATCCCAATACAAGCATCTCATTCAAGAAAGATTAAAAAATCTTTTTACTTTGAAAAAGTATTTACTCGAAGCATTAGAAAGCAAACCTAATAATTTTTGGGCTTTACTTAATCTTAGTCATACTTGTTTAACGATTTATCGAATTCAAAAAGAAAACAATTTGCTCAGTGAACCCAGCTTTCTTCAAGAAGCCGAAAATGCTCTCAACAAACTTAAAACAACCGATGAATACCGAAATAATACTAACAATATAATCAGTCGCATTTTATACAATCAAGCATGTTTAGAAGCTTTAAAAGATAATGTCGACTCAAGTTTAAATCTACTAGAAGCATCACTTAAACAGAATCAAAAAGATACTGAAAGCTATTTCACACTCCGTGATGTCGAAACAGATTTTGATTTCAAAAACTTACTCATGCATCCTAAATTCAAGGAACTCTGTAATCAATATTTTTAATGCTGATAGAAAATAAAAGACCTTTGCCACACACCCCCAAAATCCTTATAATTGAGCACAATTTTTATCTAATTTTAAGTGGATGACCATGAGTCGCGCCATATCGCATATTGATACCTTCCAAGGCTTAATTCTTGCCTTACAAAACTACTGGGCTGAACAAGGCTGTGTAGTCCTTCAGCCTTACGACATGGAAATGGGCGCTGGTACATTCCACACTGCAACATTCCTACGCGCTTTAGGCCCTGAAACTTGGAACGCAGCTTACGTACAGCCGTCGCGCCGTCCTAAAGATGGCCGTTATGGCGAAAACCCGAACCGTTTGCAGCACTACTACCAATTCCAAGTTGTGCTTAAGCCAAACCCAGACAACATCCAGCAGCTGTACCTAGACTCGCTTAAAGCGATTGGTATTGACCCGCTTGTACACGACATCCGTTTCGTAGAAGACAACTGGGAATCTCCAACACTAGGCGCTTGGGGCTTAGGCTGGGAAGTTTGGTTAAATGGTATGGAAGTGACTCAATTCACATACTTCCAGCAAGTCGGTGGTGTTGAGTGCTACCCAGTAACTGGCGAAATCACTTACGGTTTAGAACGTCTTGCAATGTACCTTCAAGGTGTGGACTCTGTTTACGATCTTGTTTGGACTAAAGGCCAGTTCGGTACAGTAACTTATGGTGATGTATTCCATCAAAACGAAGTTGAGCAATCGACTTACAACTTTGAATATGCGCCAGTTGATAAAATGTTTGAATTGTTCGACTTCTACGAAGCTGAAGCAACACGTTTAATCGAAGCTAAATTGCCACTTCCTGCATACGAGCAAGTGATTAAAGCATCACACAGCTTTAACTTGTTAGATGCTCGCGGTGCGATTTCTGTGACTGAGCGTCAGCGTTATATTTTACGTGTACGTTCATTGGCACGTGCAATTGCAACTAGCTACGTGGCAGCACGTGCGGAACTTGGCTTCCCTATGGCTGAACCGCACTTACGTGATGAAGTATTGGCGCAATTAAAAGCACAAGTTGAAGCAGAAGCTGCAGCGGAGAACAAATAATGTCTAAACATACTGTTTTATTTGAACTTGGCTGTGAAGAACTTCCACCAAAAAGCCTGAAAAAATTACGTGATGCACTGCAAGCTGAAACGGTTAAAGGCTTAAATGATGCTGGCCTTGCATTTGACTCAATTGAAGCATACGCAGCGCCGCGCCGTTTAGCGCTTAAAATTGTGAATGTTGATACTGCTCAAGCAGACACACAAAAACGTTTTGACGGCCCTGCGAAACAAGCAGCGTTTGATGCGGAAGGCAACCCGACTAAAGCGCTTGAAGGCTTTATGCGCGGTCAAGGCATTACAGTTGAGCAAGTTTCGACTTTCCAAGCAGGTAAAGTTGAAAAAGTTTGCTACTTAAAAGACGTTAAAGGCCAAAGCCTTGATGTGCTTTTACCGCAAATCTTACAAACTGCGTTGGATAACCTTCCAATTGCAAAACGCATGCGTTCTGCAGCCAGCCGTACTGAATTTGTACGTCCGGTAAAATGGGTTGTGCTGCTTAAAGACAACGATGTTGTTGATGCAACCATTCAAGACCACAAAGCAGGCAACGTGACTTATGGTCACCGTTTCCATGCGCCAGAAGCAATCACTTTAGCCAATGCTGAAGAATACTTGCCTAAGTTAAAAGCGGCTCACGTCGTTGCGTCTTTTGAAGAGCGTCAAGCAATCATTGACGGTCAAGTGAAAGCTTTGGCTGATGAAGTGAATGCGATTGCGATTGTCCCTGCCGACTTACGTGACGAAGTAACAGCATTGGTTGAATGGCCTGTTGCGCTACGTGCAAGCTTTGAAGAACGCTTCCTTGCAGTTCCTCAAGAAGCATTGATTACGACGATGCAGGACAACCAAAAGTACTTCTGCTTAGTTAATGCTGATAACAAATTACAGCCTTACTTCATTACTGTTTCAAACATTGAGTCTAAAGATCCGACTCAAATTATTGAAGGTAACGAGAAAGTTGTTCGTCCACGTTTGTCTGATGCTGAATTCTTCTTCTTACAAGACCAAAAGCAACCGCTTGCGTCTCGTAAAGAGAAACTTGCGAACATGGTTTTCCAAGCTGAACTTGGCACACTGTGGAACAAGTCTGAACGTATTGCGAAATTGGCTGTTGCACTTGCACCGATTACTGGTGCAAACCCAGCGGATGCTGAAAAAGCAGCCCTTCTTGCAAAATGTGACTTAACTTCGGAGCTTGTGGGTGAATTCCCAGAACTTCAAGGTATTGCGGGTACTTACTACGCACGTCTTGAAGGTGAAAATGATGAAGTTGCTGAGTCTTTAGGTGAGCAATACTTACCTAAATTCGCGGGTGACGTTTTACCGAAAACCAAAACAGGTACAACCATTGCCCTTGCTGACCGTTTAGACACGCTCACAGGTATTTTCGGGATTGGTCAAGCGCCTACAGGTTCTAAAGACCCGTTTGCACTGCGCCGTTCTGCAATTGGTATTTTGCGTTTAGTGACTGAAAATGAGTTAGACGTTTCAATTGAAGACCTGATCAAACTTGCTTTAACTGCTTATGGCGACGTATTGAAAGATCACGCTAAGACTTTGGCGGATGCTGTTGCATTCCTTGAAGGCCGTTACCGTGCGAAATACGAAGACCAAGGCGTTGCAGTTGATGTGATTCAAGCGGTTCAAGCGCTTTCTCCAAAATCACCGCTTGATTTTGATAAGCGTGTAAATGCAGTAAATCACTTCCGTAACTTGCCTGAAGCTGCCGCACTTGCTGCTGCCAACAAGCGTGTTGCCAACATTCTTGCGAAAGAAGCTGCACCTGAAGGCGCTGTGGTTGAAGCGAATTTGGTTGAAGATGCTGAAAAAGCATTGTTCGCTGAACTTGCGAAAATTACACCTGTGGTTGAGCCGTTATTTGCTGCCAAAGACTACACTGCTGCGTTGTCTGCACTTGCTGCGCTTCGTGCGCCTGTAGATGCGTTCTTTGATGGTGTAATGGTCATGGCAGATGATGCTGACCTAAAAGCAAACCGTTTACGTATGCTTGCTCAGCTTCGTGACCTGTTCACGAAAGTGGCTGATATTTCTGTGTTACAACACTAAGTTCTGAATTAAATAAAAAAACCCGCTTTCGAGCGGGTTTTTTATTACTTTTAATATTTATTGACAGCTTACTTAAATCTTTCTAAATAATTTTTATTTTAAATTTCATAAACTTATTTACTTTATTTACTCTATAATCCTTCCAAAATATTCAATAATGTTAGAAGGGGGAATATTTAAAAATGAAGAAATTATTGGTTGTGCCTTTATTGCTTGCACTGGCTTTTACAGAAACGGGATGTTCTGCTGTTATGGCTTCAAAACAGCCTAAAAAGAAAGACCTATCCGTCATTGCACAAGGTATGCCACGTAGTACAATTTTAGCTGAAATTGGCTCTCCAATTGCCAGTGAAACTAAGCAGGATGGTAAGCGTGTTGATGTATTCTCCTTTACGCAAGGCTACAGCACTGCAAACCGCGTTGGACGCACACTGTTCCATGGTGTAGCCGATGTTGCGACACTGGGCTTATGGGAAATCGTGGCCACACCAACTGAAGCGACCTTTGATGGTAAAAAAGCAGCATTTGAAGTGACATACGACTTGAATGACCGTGTAGAGAAATTTGTACGCCTGCAATAAAAAACGTATTTTAAATATATTAAAATCCTGCTAAAACTAGCGGGATTTTTTATAAGAATAATAAATTTCAAATATGAAAGTTCCGCGTCATTATCGCCCTGATCTGTATCTTTTTATAATTCATGCCCTGCTATTAGCACTTAGTTTCGCTCTGGTGAAATTCTATCCACATATCATCACTAAGCCAGATATGAGTGGCCTGTTCTTTATGTTGATTTCGATTCTGGGTGGCATCATTGCTATCGTGATACTTGCAGTATCCTTGAGTCGCCTTGACCGTTCAGTTCGTGCATTAGCCATAAATAAATTTATCTTGGCTGTGCTGTATTGGATATCCAGCACGGCTATTTTTGTGTTGTCGGGTTATTCTGAGTTTTTGTTTAATAACCCACTGTGCATACTCATTTTTGCAGGCATTCTGTACCCAAGTTTGTATTTTTCTATCCTCAACATTGCAGAGATGCGTAAGAAAGACTGGCTCATAATAGGCGGGATATTGGGTAGTTTGGTAGTACTGTTCTTTTTGCCAGGGATTTAATTACACAAAAAAGGACGAGGCTTGCTGAGCTTTATTATTTTTTTATAGCCGTTATGGATATTTAGGTGCTTCAGCCCTAAGTTCCAATTACTGTTAAAAAACCGCTTAAATGCGGTTTTTTAACATACGTTTTAAGTGACAAAGTTAGGTCTTGAAAATAAATCTTATTCCCCTTTCAAAGTCATTTTTCGTAGTGTTAACGTTTTCATCCATTGTGAAGCTAACCAAATATGCAGCACCGTTAAAATAACGTAATAAACAAAACCTACTAAAGCGACCCATTCAATTTCATATGTGCCTGTACTACAAAATAATAGACTAATCCACAACTGCACAATCACTAAAATTAAACCCACCAAAAAATGTAAAAAAGAACGCACTAAACCCAACAACCACAAGCCAAATACACTCGATACCAAAACACCAAGCAGATATTGTCCGAGTGCCATGACCTTATGTACATCCTCTTCTGCCCGTTGGCTGTTATACCAATCATAATAAAAATCGGTTAAAAAGAATAAACTTGAAGCAACAAGCAACAGAAACTCCCAACCCAATAGTTTTAATATCTTTTTCTTCCATATAATTTTCATACCAGCCTCAGTAATATTAACTCTTATTATTTTGATCAATCATGATCTTTAATCTAACGATTGGCATTTAAATCATGACATCATATTTTATCTAAAAATTTACGAAGCATCCCACTCAACCTATTTTTCTGATGAAATCTCGATACTGCCTATCCAAATACTGACGAAATTTTAAAAACTGGTTTAAAGCTCATTTTGGTATTTCAAATTACAAATCTTCATCATTCTTCATTTTTTGGATCATCAAAGCACCTTATTGCAAGTAAACTAAAGAGCCCGTACAACCCAAATACAAAAGCCTATTTCCAGATCAGTAACCTGAATTGGATTACATCATACACATGGTCAAAAGACACACTAACAACATAAGAGACTACAAGCTTTGTCCTAACTCTCCATTTCATCCGATGCTATTTTTTATTATTTAAACATTCGCATAAGGCAGTTATTTATCTATATTCAATGCTATACACTGTCAACATATAAAAAATATAGTCATCTTCATCTCAAATCCCTATACTCAAATACAACAACACTCAACAAGAAAGAACCTTATGAAACTAAAAGCACTCATTTTGACTGGTCTTGCGGGTCTTGCACTTAGCGCTTGTACATCTGCTCCAACAATTCCGCAAATCCAAGCTGGTGCATTACAAGAAGTCTCAAATATTGACGTCTACCCAAATACCACCAACAACAAAGCACAGCTCAACAAGCTAGTAGACAAATGCGTGATTGAATTTACGGGTCAGTTAGAAAATGGCAAAGTGGTAGAACAATGGACATTTAAAGGCTTAACGCTTATATCTGCTGGCTCTGCAACCTTCGCCAAAGATGGCACCAGCACAGCAACAGGCTTTGACCTACATGCACCAGAAGTCCAAAAGAACTTCCTTGCATTACGTCATCACTTTGCAAAAGAAGCCATTTCACAATGTGACTAATGTTCCGTTAAAACCGCATCACTCATTATCTGTATGAGTGATGCCCTTATCCACCTACAGCCCAAACTCCCCCACTCAAGACTGACAATCTGTAATTTATTTACAATTCACAAGCATTGTTACCAGCCCTCCATAACTTCTCCTACAGCGTATTTGGCATGTAAAACGCTGTGTATGTTTTATCAAAAAGCGCCATTTTCAAAAAAATTGCATCTAATATCTCATCGTACACTCCGTCCTCGTACGGCGCAGTGCTCACAACAATGAGGTGTATAGAAAAATGAAATTATTAAAACACAGCTTAATTGGCGCAGCTCTGCTGGTAGCTTCACCTGTCCTATTTGCAAATACAGCTATTTCTGCAAACAGCAGCACTAACGTCGCTGTGCAAGCGCAAACACCAGGCGTGTTAAACAACCTAGGCCAAGACATTAAAACGATTGCGCATAAAACAGGTGACACCGTCGTCCAAGGCGCTGAACACACCAAAGAAGCCAGCCAAGAAAAATGGGACACCACAAAAGACAAAGTCGCTGAAATTAAAGCCACTCAAGAAGCAAAAGCTGAAGAGCACAAACAGTCATTGCATGACGATGCAGAAAAAAGCCACGATCTGCTAAAATCTAAAACAGAGCAAAGCAAAAAATTTGCCTCAGATAAAAGCGAAAAAACCAAATCGTATCTAAAAAGCAAAAACCAAAAGCTGAAAGATCACATTAATCAACCACGCAGCGCAGGCTTTGACGGTGAAGGCTCAGCGCAGGTGAAAACACCTGTCGGTTCTGCAGAAATTAAAACTTCTGCAAAAACTGAAGTAAGCAAAAAATAAGCCTGTATTAGACTTATTTTACCAAGCTTCAAACAAAGCCCTTCATTTCCGATGGGCTTTGTTTTTATTGCACAACGCATTTAGCTTTCACTTTTCACCGTGCCAAAACGCAGCTGTATAGATTTTGCATTCAAAACTTCCTATTGCGCTTTGCTTGCTTATAATGCGTTAAGACCCTTTAAGATGAATACACGTTGAGGTTTACTGCCACATGAAATTATTAAAAACCGCAGTAGGTGTAACTTTACTGCTGGCATCTCCATTACTATTGGCGCAAACAGCAGAAACTGCACCGCAAACAGAACAGCAAAACCAAAAACTGATTCAACCTTATGGCAAAAATCCAAACATCTTTCATGTTTGGGCCTATAAAGCCCAAGAAGGCGTGATTGGCGCGGCCAAAAATGTCGGTGAAATGACCGAGCGCGGTGTCGCAAAGGTTAAACCGTCCGTTGATCAAGCATGGGACAACACCAAAAACCTAGCATCAGGCACTGTACACAAAGTGGATGAAGGCGCAACACAAGCGGCGCAAACAGCCAATACCAAAATTCAAGAAACCAAAGAAGCCCTAGGCGCCAAACCGCAGCAGTCTGCACCCATTGAACAGCAGCCTTTAAGTGAGCCATCTAACAATAGTAATCGTAGTAACACCATAAACCCACAGCAGCAAAGCCAATCTGTAACCAACTCAGGCTCATCAACTACGTCTTATGCAGTCACCGATTTATAAGTCAGTGTTGTCTACACGCAAATAAAAGCCCATCACACGATGGGCTTTTTTATAGCTATTTTTAGATTTCTAAATACATTAATTCACTTTACGGATCGGCTGACCAGCCTTAAATGCTTCTGTATTTTCCACCATCTGCTGCACTATGCGCTGACGTGCATCCACGCTGCCCCATGCGCTATGCGGGGTAATGATTAAATTAGGTATAGAGGCATCCAGCAGCACATTACCTGCTTTAGGTGGCTCAACCGTCAGTACATCTGTAGCAGCGCCTGCAATTGTTCCAGCCTTCAGCGCTTCTGCCAAAGCGCTTTCATTGACCACACCACCACGGGCGCAGTTAATCACAAAGGCGCTGGCTTTCATTTTTTTCAGTGCTGCTGCATCAATCAAATCCCGCGTATCATCGGTTAATGGACAGTGCAAACTTAAAAAGTCCACTTGCGGCAGCATTTCTGCAAACGCTATACGCTCAGGGCCAGCTGGACGGTTTGGCAAGGCTGCAATTTGAATCTGCATGCCAAATGCACGGGCTAAATTCGCCACGGCCTGCCCCAATTCACCATAACCCACAATGCCTAAGGTTTTGCCTGACAGCTCAATGATTGGATAATCCAGCAAACAAAATTGGTTGGCTTTGTTCCATTCGCCTTGCTGCACAGCTCGGTCATACTGACGGAAAGAAGTGGCCAAATTTAGCATCAACATAAGGGTGTGCTGTGCAACAGCTGCCGTACCATAGCCTTGGCAATTGCAGACGCTAATGCCTTGCTGCGTCGCTTGCACCAAATCAATATTATTGGTACCTGTCGCAGAAATTAGAATAAGTTTTAAATTAGGACATTGCTGCATGGTTTGCGCATCAATCACCACTTTGTTGCTAATAATCACATCCACATTTTGCACACGCGATAACAACTGCTCAGCACTGGTACGTTCATACAGCTGTAAATCATCAAAGACCGCATGTAGCGCACTAAAATCTAAGTCGTTTTTATCTAAAGATGCGTAATCTAAATATACCGCCTTCATGTGCTTTCCTTAAATGAGATGGGTTTAATGCATAAAATGGGCTGTTTTGCATTTAATCTAACAATGCGTGAAGATTCAAGAAAAACACATCGCTTTAACATACAAAAAAACCCGCTATTTAGCGGGTTTATCTAGATGATAACGGATCGTGCTTCGAATCCGAATGACCACATAAACACTTAACGCCAACATAATCATGAGAGCTACGGTCAAAACCGTGGCTGAAGATTCTGCTTGAACTAAGTCCTCAGCATAGATCATCGGTGAATAGCTCATACTGAGCAATGAACAACATACAGCAAGCATCAGTGGAGATTGCATACTGCTTTCCTCGCTTTTAATCTCATCCTTGGTCGATAGGCCATCCATCTATTGCCTATATTTCAACCATAGCATTCCAAATTAAAAAAGCAAGTCTCTCCCTGCCAAGGTCTTAGATCTGTCCTTCAGGTTGTGCTACAAATTGGCAGTCACTGTGTAAATCTTCAGCCATGCTGGTTGCACCAAATTCGTCTGTACTCAAATACTGCGCTTTATACGCCAATGCGTAATAGTCACTGTATTTCTTCATCAGCAATGGATGATGTCCTACCGGTACAGCTTCTTCTGTACGAATCAGTTTCATCATCTGCCGATCATTCATCACCACAATCAATGCTTGATCATTCCACACAATTTGCACGAGGCCATTGCCTTTGGCATAAACTGGAATCAAAAATTTATGATTTAAAGCGATGGCGCTGGCAGCATAACTTTCGAGCTTTTGGCTAATGACATTAAAGACCAAACCGTGCCCAAAGCGGTCGCGCAAAATACTACGCTTTTCTTGTGGCATGGTCACTTCAATACCCAGCTTACTGAGGTCTTGCTGGTCGACTTGCTTGTTGCGCAGTAATTCACGCAAGATCACTTGTTTCTGCTTGGCATCAAAAAACTGACCATCTAACATTAAGTCATTATTTTTTAAAATTTTACCCAAAGCGCTCGGATGACGTGGTAATAAGTTTTCAATCACTTTACGGTAATAGAACTTACTGTTCTTTTTCACCTTACGCATGCTTTGGTAAAAATAACCTGCATCAAAAGGATGGCGAATTAGGTCATGGACCAATGCCGAACTTGCTAACACCGCAATTGCATCATGATTGGTATAAGGCAAATGTAAGTATTTTGCACTTGGTAACAGTGGCTTTAAGCATTCCACATGGGCACGATCTGCTGCATAGTAAGGATCATAAATAATGATGTATTCACGCGATGGCGCTACATCACCCAACTGTACGCGCATGTTGCTATTCAGCTCTGGCTGATAAAACATGTTATAGCGTGGATCTTCAACATCTGTCGGATCAATCGAGAATTGTGGCACCATGGCCACCACACGTTGAACATTCAGCAAGTTAGAATATTTAATCGCAGCATAGCCACCCATTGAACCGCCATAAGCAATGCGGGTCGCAAACGGTGCGATCCAGCTTTGAATCTGCTCAAACATGGCCAACATAGACTGTTCAGGAAACCATGATTTCTGCTTAGGCATAATACCAATCACATTAAAATCATATTTATGCAATGACTTTTCTGCATTGATGCTATTGCCCTTGGCACGTGTAATCAAATCGCCAAATGAGAACACCAATTCATTTGAAGTGCCTTTTAAAAAAATAACCCGTATTTGGTCATCTTCAAAAATAATCTCTTTATCCATCGTTGTCCTGTTTAAAAAATCCTTTTTTTGCTGATGTCACCAAGTTGCAATCTGCTGGCAAAAACTCGCCTGCATAAGAGTATGCTATTTTATAACGGTGATAAGGATTAAAAAGTGCAGAATATGACACAATCACTCCATCCTGCTGCAGAAAAAGGCTTCGGTGCAGGCGCGAGCCTCTACCAAAATGTCCGTCCAGATTATCCTGAAGCCATTAGCGCATGGCTAAAAGCGACGCTTGGGCTACATACCAATGATCTTTTACTGGACCTCGGTGCAGGTACGGGAAAATTTCTCCCCTACCTAAAGACCATAAGCACGCAGATATTCGCTGTCGACCCTGTAGAAGCAATGCTCACGCAATTGCATCTTGCTCATCCTGATGTTCAGACGCTACAAGCCATGAGTGATCAATTGCCTATAACTGATCAGTCTGTACGTGCTGTGTTTTGTGCACAATCATTTCATTGGTTCGCCACGCACGATACTTTAGCTGAACTGCATCGCGTGTTGCAAAGTCATGGTCATTTGGTGCTCATTTGGAATCAACGTGATATTGAGGTTGATTGGGTCAAAGCACTGGCAGATGAAATCTTTCCACTTGAAGGCGATACCCCGCGTTACCATAGTGGGCAGTGGCAAAAAGTATTTTCACAGCAAGCCTATTTCCACTTACAAGATCAAACCACCTTTCGCCAATTACATCATGGTACAGTAGAACAGGTTGTCTCCAAGCGCTTATTGTCGACCAGCTTTATTGCCGCTTTGCCTGATGCCGAGCAACAAGGTTTAAAACAACGCTTTGAACACATTGTGTATGACTACACAGGCAAGCAAGTACAAGATGAAATTGATTTTCCATACACCACACATGTGTATGTCTTTAAAAAAAATGATTAGGGCGAGTTATGCATTACATGGTTAAATTTTTGGCGATACCTGTACTCTTAGGTACGACATTTTTCATGCACGGTTGCGAACAAAAAAAGACAGCTCAGCAACCAGAAGCAGAGACGAGCGCTGACGATCGTATTATGAAAGAGCTGGCTTCTGAGCCGGTCAAAAGTTTTGCTAAAACCGCACAAGATCCAGATGATATTCGCGCACTACGAGACTATGACCAACGCTTTACCGCAGTCAGTGATGAGATGGAAGATGAGCTGATGCAGATGAAAGAAAGTGGCTCGCTCAGTCCCGAATTTGCTGCCGAACGCAAACGTGACAATATTCAATCGGCCTTAAGCATGCTTAAGGAATTAGACCTTAAAACCGAACAAGGTCGCTATATCCAAGGCTTGATGTATCAATATTGGAATCAGCAACAACAACTTCAATTGGCTGAAGCACAGGTAACTAACAAAGACGAAAATGCGGTTTCGAGTGCCCATGTCAAAGGTTTAGGCCAGTTTATTCATGCACAAGAGCAGCTTGATCACTGGCAAGCTCAATACCCAGAACTGGCACAACTCAATACACAAGCTGCGAGTGATGTTGCCACATCAGCTCCTTAATCTAGAACACAAAAAGGGTTCTACATGAACCCTTTTTTACTCAGTTATAAGTCAACTTAAAGCCACATCAGTCTTGATGCAAATAGGCGTGTACGCCTTCACCTGCCGCGCGACCCGTCGCGAAACAAGCCGTAAGCAAATAGCCCCCAGTTGGCGCGTCCCAATCTAACATTTCACCTGCACAAAATAAGCCAGACTGCTGCTTGAGTTGTAACTGTTCAGAGAGTGCTTCGCGCTTCACACCACCCGCACAGCTAATCGCCTCAGCGATAGGACGAAAACCTGTTAATGGAATACATAAAGCTTTAATCTGCTGTGCCAATGCTTCTGGCTGTGACCAAAGTGCCTTAGGCACTAACTCACGAACCAATGCAGCTTTAGCACTGTCTAGGCTAGCTTTGCGCCACACATTACTTTGTGACTGCTTTTTATTGGGCTGCAGTTTTTGCGCCAATTGTTGCACCGACACTTCTGGCATTAAATCCAAATAAAGTGTCATGCCTTGAGTCACTTTAAGCATCGCCCTTAAAGCTCGACCTTGTTTATAAATCAGACCACTCTCTAAACCATAATGACTGATCACAATATCACCCATCGTACGCTCGCCTGCACCCACCCAAGCCTCTACACGCTTTAAGGGTTGGCCAAACACTGGTTGCATATATTGCGACCACGCCCGCTCTACGCCTGCATTACTGGCTTGAAAGGGTTCAATACTGTCGGCTTGTAACCAAGATTGCCATGCACCATCACTTCCGAGTTGCGACCACGACACAGCACCACAAGCTAAAACCATTGCATCAAAAGTTTCAGTCCGTGTTTCGTTCTGTTTTAAATCCAGTACCGTTAAATCTTGAGCCTCTAAGGCTGTCACTTGATGGCGATAATGAAAGCTTACACCATGCTCCACGAGACGCTTTAACCATGCGCGCAACAAAGGCGCAGCTTTCATTTCAATGGGAAACACACGACCTGAAGAGCCAATATATGATTCGATCCCAAGCCCCTTCATCCAATCTTGAATCCAATTGGCATCCCACTGCCGCACCCAAGGTGCAAGCCATTCTGCTTGGTCATAACGCTGAATAAATTGGGCTACAGGTTCTGCATGTGAAATATTTAAACCCGTCTTGCCTGCCATTAAAAACTTACGGGCAGCCGATGGCTTCTGTTCATAGACATGCACCTCATAAGCATATTGGCTCAGAACTTCAGCAGCCATTAAACCTGCTGGGCCAGCGCCAATAATGGCAACACGCTGTTTCATCATTCTGCTTCATTCTGCGTTGTGCTTGCAGTCTGACCCTGCAAAGGCTGAAAGTCATCAAAACGCGTTTGATAAGATGCAGGCTTGCTAATAATCAATTGCTGACACAACTCACCACGCTCTAAGTATTTAATTTCAAAGTGTGTACGAGCCGAATCAGCAGCGATAACTTCTTTAACAAAAGGCAACTTCCACACATCAATCAACTGCTGCTGTGCTTCAGCAATATATTCAGGAATATTACTGGCCAAAGTAATCGTACCGCCCACCTCTAAACGTGACAGTAAAAACTCAAAAAAAGGCATATTTAACCAGCGCTGTGCTGGATTATGTGGCTCTGGGTTCGGATATAAAATAAAAAATTGCTGCACTTGTGCAGGAAATAATGCATGAACCACCCAAGGCAAGGCATCCGCATGAATCGCTTGTAAATTTTTTTGACCTTCTATGCCATGTTGCTTTTGCATCGCAATAAATTTTTCACGTGTACGTTCCACAGCAATTAGTTGCTTATCCGGGTTGGATGCACTAAACAATAACGCGTGTTTCCCTTTGCCGGCACCAATTTCCACACAAATCGGTTGATTGGCAATAGCTTGGAAATCACGAGGTGCATGCATGCGCTGCGCTTGAAATTGACGAATCGGCATAATCAGATCAAACTAATAAAAACCGTACAAGTCTAACAAGTGTCGCGGTTTTTGCCTAATTGAATCATTTGCTCTGCTTGGAGTCGCCACTATGCCCACTTCTCTGAACTGCCCACGTTGTGGCGAACTCACTGTTTGGGAAAATAATATTTACCGCCCATTTTGCTCAGAGCGTTGCAAATTAATTGATTTTGGAGCTTGGGCCAATGAAGAATACACCTTACCCACCCAAGATGCGCCTCAAGCAGATGGTTCCGAGGAATAACATAAGACAGTATCACAATGTTGTTAGGTCTTTTATAGAGGGGACTTTCTTCCTCTCTTCAACTCCAAACCTACTTAAATAAGTAGCATTCCTACCATACATAACAAGTCACAAAACCGCCAAGCGCTTATACCATTTCATCAACCAATATACTTTTAACCTTCTTAAGCTACCTATGAAAATATCAGTAAAAATTTGCGCTTGTTAGCTTTGACTTCTCATAGATATGTGAATGTCATACATGGTAATTTTTTAGTGAAAAATGACTTTTTTGTCAATCACTTAGCGTTAAGTATTTTTATTTTCACCTCTATCTTTTTTTTAAGATTTAATTAAGAATATTGTCATTAATACAGATTATAAATAGTCATGAATACACAGCCTGTATTCATGTTTCAAGTGTACATAAATTTTACACTTAGTAGATGTGGGCCATCTTTATAGGCAACTCAAACAAACCTGTTGAAATGGCTTCAAAACAAAAAAAGAACGCTTTGGGGAGAGCTGTTGCTTATGAAAACGAAATTGATGTGCGCCATTATGGCGATATTTGTCTTATCTAGTGTGGGTTGTTTAATTATTGGAATACATAACTCAGACCTCATCTTTTTACTGATGGGACTATTAATGGGTACAGCTTCTGGTCTGATGTATCTAGAAGTTAAAAAGGAATATAGCAATCCTTTTAGTAAGGACTGAAGCCGAAGCTCCAGTCCTTAGTATTTAGCCAGCTTTACTTGCCACAAAAGGATTGTGTTGCTTTTCAAAGCCAATGCTACTGATTGGACCATGCCCAGAAATAAACTGGGTTTCATCGGGTAGGCTAAAACATTCACGTTGAATAGAATCTAGCAATTGCTGGTGATTGCCACGTGGGAAATCTGTGCGGCCGATCGAACCTTTAAACAGCACATCACCTGTCCACAGTAGACCATACTGTGCATTGTAAAACATGACATGACCTGGTGTATGACCTGGTGCAAAGCGCACTTCAAATTTTTCAGTGCCTAGTTGAAGCACCTCTCCGCCTTCAAGCCAAGTCGTTACCTCAACTTTTTCAGGAATTGGGAAACCATACTTTGCCGACACTTCCTGAATCATATCTAACCAAAATGCGTCTTCTTTATGAGGCCCAATCACAGGCACATCCCACACTTTTTGTAGCGTACCTACTGCACCTGCATGGTCCAAATGTCCATGCGTTAACCATAAGGCTTGGACCTTCAAACCCAAAGCTTCAACTTCAGCTTTTAACTTATCTGGTTCACCACCAGCATCAATTAAAATGGCCTCTTTGCTAACCGAATCCCAAACAATGGAACAATTTTGCTGAAATGCTGTGACTGGCACAATTTTTACTTGGAGCATGGGGCGAGACCTCAAAAATCAATGCGCTAAAGTATGTTTTAAAGCATCAAGATTAGCTTGAAGCAAACTATTGAGCAATTGCAAATGATCAGCACGATTATTCAAAGCTGGAATATAGGCATAAGAACCACCACCTGCTTCACGGAATAACGTCGCATTTTCAATCGCCAACTCTTCTAAAGTCTCTAAACAGTCCGCCGAAAAAGCAGGACTGAGCACCTGTACAGACTTCACACCTTGCTTAGCCCATTCAGCCAGTAAAGCATCGGTATAAGGCTTCACCCACTCCTGCTTACCAAAGCGTGATTGGAAGCTGATAGCCCACTGATCCTCTTGTAAACCCAATGCGTTCGCAAGCAATTGAGCGCTCACGCGACAACGATCAGCATAGGGATCCCCCTTATCTGCATAAGGTTGTGGTATTCCATGAAAGGACATCAAAAGCTTTTCGGGCTGACCATGTACCGCCTGATAGTCTAGAACACTTTGTGCCAAAGCTTGGATAAAGAGCGGATGCTGGTAATAATCACGGATAATTGAAATGCCCGGTAAGTTGCGTTGTTGCGGGATCCATTTCGCAAAAGCGTCATATAAAGGCGCCGTTGAAGTCGCTGAATATTGCGGAAAAAGCGGGAATAAAATGACATGATCTGGCTGCTGTTCGCTCAGCTGCGCCAGCGTCTGCTGAATACCTGGATTGCCATAGGTCATGGCAGGAACAACCTGCAAGTCAAACTCAGGGTATTGCGCTGTCAGATGCTGCTGAACTGCTTGTACCTGCTCGAACAAAATTTCCCGCATCGGAGAGTCTTGCTGCCACACAGAAGCGTAGGCATGTGCTACACGCTTAGGACGGAAAGGCAAAATAAATAAGCGTAGGATCAGCTGCCAAATGGGTTTGGGGATTTCAATGACACGCTGATCAGACAGGAACTGTTTTAGAAATGCACGGACTGCTGGCACAGTCGGTGCATCAGGTGTGCCTAAATTGGCTAAAATCACCGTCACTTTTGCTTTCGGCGCAGAAGACATCATGCTATTCCTATGAATTAGACCAGCCTACTGTATCAGTTTTAAATCAATTTATTAAATAGATTAATTTAAAGATTTAAATTGAAAAGTTCGATCAGAGTCTAATAAATTACTGTCCAACAATTTCGTGGCCTTCGACGTGACTTGCCAAAGCATGCGTTGGCGGTCATCGCGACCAGATTGCACAATCCACTCATTTTGTCGCATTTGCATTTTGATACTGTGCAAAGCACGAATATTAATTTGTGCACGCGCAACTGCATGTGCACGAGGCATTTCTATACGCGCATCCGACAAGCCATTTTCATTTAAATATTCATTCATACGCTTGGAAAAATATTCTTCCGGCGTTGGATTCATAAATGTAGTGCCCAAAATACTCAGCATTTGTGCCCAGGTTAATTTTTTCTGAATTTTTAATTCTTTAAAATTACCGTCTTGATAGGCATGCATACGGTATTCAAATGCAAAAACTTCATGCATCGACACTTTTGGTAAAGTTAAAAATGGATCGACTTCTCGCTTGCCTGCATCCGTTTCCAATTGTTGGATTTTATCTTTTAAAGCATCAATTTCATCTTGCAATACTTGAGAATTCTGTGGACGCACCCAACCCACCGCAGGGTAACGCTCCAACATTTGTGACATATTTAAACGCACTGCCATTTCCAAGTCACGCAGACTACGGTACGTAAAAATTTGATCCACTTCATTTTGCAAAAGCTGACGAAATTCTTTGAATTTTTCGGCTAATTCTGGCTTCTGATCTTGTAGCGCATGATCACGTGAAGATGGCTCATCGTGCATAAATACAATAATTGGCTTTTGCTTGGTCACTGCATAAATGTACTCAAGATGCATATATCCCACACCTGATACCGACTGCTCACCATAAGAGCTTCCCAATAAGATAATCACATAATCACAGTCATCAATTTGACGACGTGCAAATGCAGTACTCAATGGTGTCCGTTGCTCTAAGCCCCAGGAGAAAAAGCCCATTCCCACAAGAGTCTGAGCTAAAATCATGCGTTCAGGTTGCATTTCGCTACCAGACGTAGAAATAAATACTTGATAACGCTTATCGAGCATTGGTTATCCTCTTCCAAGTGCACATTACAGCTACTGTGACTAAGGTCACAACATGTTCTGCGATATGACTACCCCATATAAAATAATTTTTAATTAATTCAAAAGACTAACTTAAGTTATTTGATCATTAAATACCAATATTTTTAATGCTCCAAGACAAATCAGGTGCAATAAGATGACTCAGAATTGGTTTTAAATGATCTGCATTTTGCCCACTGACATAACATTCAATGCGCACATGCTCTGGCTGCCCATCATGTTCAAATAATAACTCATTTTTAATTAAAATTCGGGCTGTTTGTCGCGCAACGGCAGTTCCTGAGTCAATTAATGTCATTTTCTGACCAAAAATATGCTGAATTGCGTCTTTTAAGAAAGGATAGTGCGTACAACCTAAAACCAAATAGTCGACATTTTGATCAACAGCAGGTTGTAACACCTCTTTAAGCGTCACCAAACATGCCTCACTCATCTGAGCACCGGCCTCAACAAAAGGCACGAGGTCTAAGCACGTAATCGTGAGCACCTCAACCTGTGCAGGTTCGGCAAAGCGAGTCATCACATCTTTGATTAATTGACCACGAAAGGTCGCTGGTGTTGCAAGAACCGCAACTTTTTTTGATTTGCTTTGTAATACTGCAGGCTTAAGGGCTGGAACTAAACCAATGATCGGAAAGTTTTCACCATAATGCTCACGTAAATAATCCAGACTAAATGCAGAAGCAGTATTGCAGGCCACCACCGCAATTTTACAGCCTTGACGATATAGCCACTCAATGGCATGTGCGGTAAGTTCACGAATATTTTGATCTTCACGTGGGCCGTATGGCACATGTGCTGTGTCGGCATAATACACAATGCGTTCTTTGGGTAAATAACGTGCAATTTCTTGTGCAATGGAGAGCCCACCAATGCCCGAATCAAAGATTCCAATCGGTGCATCTGCCCCAGCTTTTGGCATTGGATCATGGAGTGGGTATAGAGGATGTATCGCGCTCATAGTACAGAGTTAAAATTGACGTATTCGATTCAGAAAGCTTAAACCTCAGCTGTCTAATTGCAAGTGCAAATTACCACTTTTCAAGCTTAATTGTGCCTGACCTTGTTCATTTTCAGTTAACTCTCCCATTTGCACCAAATGCATAAATGCCGCGCGCTGAATTAATGCATTTAACCCAAATCGGACCTGTACATAAGGTCTTAATTCACCAGCAAATTCACGCATAAATATACGATGTGTTGCATCAACCACCACAATATCGTCTGTAGTTGTTGTGAACTGGATATAGCGCTGACCTTCTATCTGAATTTCATCAACCTGATTCACAAATAAAGGCTCATCTTCGACCTCTATTTCAATCTGCTCGACTGGGGTTTTTAAATAGAATTTATCCGCCTCTTTCCAGAGTACAGTTGAGAATAGATTTATGAGGGCTTGGCGCTTGATCAATTGACCTTCGTGCCACCATTCTCCATTGGCTTTTACCTTCAAATCCATAGCGCCACAATGCTTTGGGTGCCATTGCTCTAAAGGGGGAATTGACTTTTTGTGACCGAACTGTCCATCTTTTAAGTATTGTGCAATCGCCATTAAATTTTTATTATCGGCTTGAGCTGTTTCTTTCGCCGAATTTGAGGGATTTTCATGATTATTCATAGCAGAAGACCTTACTGACGGAAAAATAATATGATTCAGCCAATTGGCTAGAACAAGGTTTAAAACTATACTAGCCCACAATATAAAAGGCACGATAATAAATTTGTGTCTAGGAATTCAGAACACTCATGGCAGCGCCAATATTAAAACGCAATAATTGGTAGCCACCTTCAAACCAGATGAGGAGTCCGACATGGAACACATCGAACGTGAATCGATGGAGTTTGACGTAGTAATCGTTGGTGCAGGCCCAGCGGGTCTTTCTGCTGCGATTAAAATCCGTCAACTTGCAATTGAAAATAACCTGAACGATTTGTCCGTTTGTGTCGTAGAAAAAGGCTCCGAAGTAGGTGCGCATATTCTGTCTGGCGCTGTGCTTGAACCACGTGCAATCAATGAATTGTTCCCTAACTGGAAAGAACAAGGCGCGCCTTTAAATGTGCCTGTTACTGAAGACAAAACCTATTTCTTATTGTCTGATGAAAAATCGCAAGAAATGCCACATTGGATGGTGCCAAAAACCATGCACAATGACAGCAACTATGTTATTTCATTGGGCAACGTGGTTCGCTGGTTAGGTACGAAAGCAGAAGAACTTGAAGTATCAATCTTCCCAGGCTTTGCTGCTTCTGAAATTCTGTATCATGAAGATGGTACGGTTAAAGGCATCCAAACTGGCGATATGGGTATTGGTAAAGATGGCGAACCAACACACAACTTTACCCCTGGCTATGAACTGCATGCAAAATACACGATTTTTGCAGAAGGCTGTCGTGGTCACTTAGGCAAACGCCTCATTTCTAAATTTGATTTAGATAAAGATGCTGATCCGCAGCACTACGGTATTGGTATTAAAGAGCTTTGGGAAATCGATCCTGCAAAACATAAAGCAGGTACGGTTATGCATGGCGCTGGTTGGCCTTTAACTGAAACAGGTTCTTCAGGCGGCTGGTGGTTATACCACGCAGAAAACAACCAAGTGACTTTGGGTATGATCGTAGACTTGTCATACACCAACCCGCACATGTATCCATTCATGGAAATGCAGCGCTGGAAAACACATCCGCTGATTAAACAGTTCCTTGAAGGTGGTAAGCGTATTTCTTATGGCGCACGTGCTGTTGTGAAAGGCGGTTTCAACTCATTACCGAAATTTACCTTCCCAGGTGGTAGCTTAATTGGTGATGATGCAGGCTTCTTAAACTTTGCCAAAATCAAAGGCTCTCACACTGCCATGAAATCTGGCATGCTCTGTGGTGAAGCTGTATTTGAAGCGATTGCAGCGGGTGTCGAAAAAGGCGGTGACCTTGCCATTGCTCGTGTGACTGAAGGTGAAGACTTCTTCGCTAAAGAAGTGACTGCATACACTGAGAAATTTAACAACAGCTGGTTAAAAGAAGAGTTATATAACGCGCGTAACTTTGGCCCTGCAATGCACAAATTCGGTACATTCGGTGGTGGCGCATTTAACTTTATTGATCAAAACATCTTTAAAGTGCCATTCACGTTGCGTGACTTGCAACCAGACTACAGTGCACTAAAAACTGTTGAAGCGAACAATGTTAAACCAAACTATCCAAAACCGGATGGCAAGTTAACATTTGACCGCTTATCTTCTGTATTCGTATCGAATACTGTACATGAAGAAAACCAGCCTGCTCATTTGAAACTGACAGATGCGTCTATTCCAGTAAACGTCAACTTACCAAAATGGGATGAGCCTGCTCAGCGCTACTGCCCTGCTGGTGTGTATGAAATTATGGAAGAAAATGACGGTTCTAAGCGTTTCCAAATTAACGCAGCCAACTGTGTACACTGTAAGACTTGTGATATTAAAGACCCATCACAAAACATTACTTGGGTAACACCTGAAGGCGGCGGTGGTCCTAATTACCCGAATATGTAATCTCTTTTTGAGATAAAAATAAACCCGCTTAGTGCGGGTTTATTTTTTAAATTTCAACATACAACTAGGTAAAAATTTTGAAATAGAAAAAACATAGAATAAATAACCCTGTAAAAATATACACAATAAAATTATTTAAAATACACTCTTCTTCTAACTTACTAGATTTAATATAAGTAAAAACCACACAATCATTGGGATATAAATAAAAATATATCAATAGTGAATTTATTATAAATATGAGCAAATACCCATCAATTCTGATTTATTAAATAATTCCATATATACTTCTAACAAAACCCTATCAACAATAAATTTATCTTTATAAAGAATCATCAAGCAATAAATTTATTTTAAATTTTTCAGATTTTTTCAAAAACCAACTCATTGAACCAGTAAATCTTTGGCATGTATAAGTACCACCATATTCAAACAAATCATAATGAACATTTTTCTCTAATAAGACATTGTAGCTATATAAATTTTTATTAATAATATTAACAGTATCAACCACACCTGTTATTGATTTTTTTTCAGCGTCAGGAAACAAGTTACTTTTCTCATCTACTAATTTAGATGGTTCGCAATAGATATAGCTACCCACTTCACTCCCTTTCTTTTCACGATAATTAACATTTGATAAAAAAATAATTTCTACATTTTGATTGTCATCAATCATTATTTTTTTAACTACAATTCCGTCATTTTCTGAATAAACACAAGCATTAATAAAAAAAACACACGGAATAATAAAAAATTTATAATTCATACTTAAAATCCAATCTAATTAATAAATTCTTTCAAAGAGTCCATTAATAAATCTAATCCTGTTTTATTTACAGTCACCTTAGATCCCAAAATCAGTTCAGCATCGACATGACTTGCTTTAGAATAGACATTATAAGTTGGTTTCTGATCCCTTGGATTCCATTGCCCTCCCAAATAAGCCACAATATCACTAAAATTCCAATCCTTAGGGTTGCAATAAAAATTAATCCAACTATCAGCACTACCTTTTGGATAATCCCAATATATATCTGAAATAGCTTTCACATTATATAGAGTTCCAACAGGATCAAGCGTTATTAACATTTTTACGTGATAACCTTTTTTAGTAAGAATATCTGATAAATGAGCAGCATTCCAACCACCTAAACTATGACCTATTAAATATATGAGTATATTTTTATTTGGAATTTTATCTAATACATTTTTTTTAAATTTTTCTCTTTAAAAACCTCATAATATCCTAAATACGTAGTTGCTCTATCATCAACAATCAAACGTTGTTGTTCTAAAGATAAGTCTTTTATTTTTCTTTTTAAATAATCTTTCCTCACATACATGACATTTTCATTTGGCCCAACAAGTGCATAAGGTCGTTTATCACCAGCTCCCCCTATAAAAAATATCATTGCTTTTGGTATGGGTTTAGGAGGAACCTTAACCCCTTTTTGATTGGAAAAGTCAGGATTCTGAGAAGCTGTTGAGCTAGGTAGTTTTTGTGTTGATTGATCAAATGACCCATTATTCAAAGCAAGTATTTTTAAATATACTTTTTTATTAGGTCCATAAATAACTTCACAACTTATTTGCTCGTCCTTATTGCATTCATAAATTTTAGTAACTCCATAAGTACCATTATTTTTCACGTCAAAGTTTTGAGGAGTACTATCTAACCAACCTCTCTTTACACTGAACATTCTATATTTAATATGTTGCCAAAGTATTGGACTATCAACCAATAATTTTAATCGTGCTGTATATATCATTCTTTATCCTCAATGTTTTTTTCTTCTATATCAAATCGAGGATCATCGATAATAATTGTATATTCCCTTGGTTCACTTGAGGGCGGTGTCTTAATATACCCATCTTCGGATAATTTACCTGTAATGACACTTCCATCTGCACCGTATAAAACATAACCTGTACCTGACGGTAATTTATTTCCAGCTTTATCTGTTGCAAAAAAACTTAAATAATTCAAACCTAACATTGGCATTTCTTCAATTTTCACATCAACTTTCCCTCCTCCTACAAACGTATGCTGCCCTGCCTTCACCTCAAACTTTCCAGCAGTCGTTGGCAGCACCCCTGCACTACTAATCTCAATTTGACTGCCACCTGCAGTCAGCACTATTTTCTTACTGGCTTTAATTTCCACGCTATCTTCCGTCGAAATAATTTGAATACCTTTTCGTGCAATAAAGTCCGCTCCATCACATTGGGCTTGGATTTCAACTTTGCCTTTGCCTGCATACGCACGCAATCCTTCTTGCGCTGCAAATAGACTAATCTTGCTTTGTGCATGAGCAATGAAGGATTTTTGACTGCTGATATTAATGCTATCACCTGCACTTTGGCTAATCTGCCTATCTGCTGAAACATGTATATCTTCATTGCTCGTCATCGCAATTGAGTTGGGCGCAGATAAAATCATTAAAGCTTGTTTAAAAGCATCGGCTTTTTCTTGACTGCCTTTTTCGATTTGTGCAATGAAGTTTTTTAAATTATCTAAGACTTCAAGCGGGTCAGTCTGTTGATTCTTAGCCACTTCACTTAATGCTTTACTGCTGTTTAAGTTGGCTTCGATTTGTTCTTTTGCAGCTTGTGCATCGAGGTGCATTGCTGCTGCTTGTTGTTGCGGGTGCGTACTGACAAGTAGCCCCTGTCCTGCACGTACTGCTCCCCATTGGTCTGTTCTTAGTTCAAAGCCCTCGCCTCGACCTTCACTTTCTGCAGTTTCTTTGGGATGACTGAGGTTTCCTAAGTTGAGCTGAGTCGCACCATGGGTACTTTGTAATTGTGTCGAGATCTGTCCAGTCGTATCATCAAAGCGCAGTTGTCCAAAGCCTTCACCTTGTACTTCCTTACTTTTTATTCCAGCCAGCTTTTTGGTCTCGGGTAATTGACCTTTATTGTCAAACTTGGTTGGACTGCGCTGTGCTTCATGTATGCGCCCCACCACAAATGGTCGGTCAATATTGCCGTCAAAGAAATCGATGACCACAATTTCATTAATACGTGGCAAGAATCTTGCGCCATAGCCTTCACCTGCCCACGGTGTGAGTACATCTACCCAGGCAGAATCCGTGTCATTGTCATTGCTTCCTGCACCGCCATCATGGCTGTGGTCATCACTGCGGGTAAATAAGAAGCGAACTTTGATTCTCCCCCATTCATCGACATATATTTCTTCACCGCGTGGTCCAACGACTTTAGCCCGTTGCGGATGAGTGCTTGGACGGTGTTCAAGTGGGTTATATGCAGGAACAGTTGGAGTATTGCGCCGTTGCAATGTAAGCTAATTGGCCTGACGCTCTGCCTGTTCATGGATGGGTTTAATGTTCCACTGGCTTTGTTCAATCAGTTGATTGACTTGTTCAGTGAGATCTTTGGGTAAGTTATTTTGGTTATAGAATTTCTTTTCTGTAATTAAAAATTCC
>NZ_SGSS01000090.1:0-862 GCF_004209135.1 Acinetobacter sp. WCHAc060006
GCTGACCGGCATGAAAATGCTGAATACAGAAAAACAGAGACATTGACTTATTGATAAGCTGGGGACTTAGCTTAGTTGGTAGAGCGCCTGCTTTGCACGCAGGAGGTCAGGAGTTCGACTCTCCTAGTCTCCACCATACATTCCTGCGGAATGTATAGAGAACGAAGCTAAAATAAACAATCAAACGATTGTTAGCTTAGTCCTTAAGCGATCAAGTGTTTAGATCCTAGAGATTAACAAGTACAAGCGTTATGATACGCGGACTTGATAATCTCTGTGATTTATCACAGTTTCTAGACCTGACGAAGGCTAGAAAAATCATTAACAGAATATATTTGAGTTGAAATAATTTGTTCATACTCGTTTCAAGTAGGCAACTACAAGAAATGAGTTACTAGCGAAATTAACTGAATCAAGCGTTTTGGTATATGAATCTAATTGAAGCTGTACAGTGATTAAGTTCACGAAACAACAAATCAGAAGCAGTTAAGTCTGCGACGGTAGCATCACTTGTAGATGTTAACGACTGTTTGGGGTTGTATAGTCAAGTAATTAAGTGCATGTGGTGGATGCCTTGGCAGTCAGAGGCGATGAAAGACGTAATAGCCTGCGATAAGCTCCGGGGAGGCGGCAAATATCCTTTGATCCGGAGATTTCTGAATGGGGAAACCCACCCGCTATAAGGCGGGTATCAACAACTGAATACATAGGTTGTTGAGGCGAACGAGGGGAAGTGAAACATCTCAGTACCCTTAGGAAAAGAAATCAATTGAGATTCCCTCAGTAGCGGCGAGCGAACGGGGAACAGCCCATTAAGTCATATCAGTTTTAGTGGAATGCTCTGGGAAGAGCAACCATAGTA
>NZ_SGSS01000091.1:0-829 GCF_004209135.1 Acinetobacter sp. WCHAc060006
GGCTGTTTCTTTTAAGAAATCAGTGTTTGGCAACAAACCGATTTGTACGAAGATACCTGCTAGTTCAACAGTGTGTTCAACATCAGTTGCACGGTCTTTGTATTTCAGTGCAGTCACTTGTTTGCCATCACCAACCACTTCTGTAGATAAAGCATTCTTAATTACAGTGGTGTTCGGTAAGCTGTTTAACTTGTCTTGAAGGACTTGGTCAGCACGAAGCTTAGTATCAAACTCAACAAGTGTTACATGCTCAACAATACCTGCAAGGTCAATGGCTGCTTCTACACCTGAGTTACCGCCACCGATGACTGCAACACGTTTACCTTTGAACAATGGACCATCACAGTGTGGGCAGTACGCTACACCGCGTGTACGGTATTCAGCTTCACCCGGTACATTCATTTCTCTCCAACGTGCACCTGTAGATAGGATGACAGTTTTCGATTCAAGTTTTGCACCGTTTTCTAAAGTCACTTCAACCAAACCATTTGCCGTTTGTTCAGCACCTTTGATGTCAGCTACACGTTGCAGATTCATGATATCTACGCCGTATTCACGAACGTGCGCTTCCATTTCAGCTGCAAACTTAGGACCTTGGGTCTTTTGAATAGACGTGAAGTTTTCGATGTCCATTGTATCCATCACCTGACCGCCCATGCGCTCAGCAACGATACCTGTTTTAATGCCTTTACGTGCAGCATAGATTGCAGAAGTATTACCTGCAGGGCCACCGCCAATCACAAGAACATCAAATGCGTCTTTTTCATTGATTTTCGCTGCTTCTTTCGCATCAGAATCAGTGTCTAATTTGGCAATGATTTCTTCCAAG
>NZ_SGSS01000092.1:0-829 GCF_004209135.1 Acinetobacter sp. WCHAc060006
TTTGGAAGAAATCATTGCCAAATTAGACACTGATTCTGATGCGAAAGAAGCTGCAAAAATCAATGAAAAAGACGCATTTGACGTTCTTGTGATTGGCGGCGGTCCTGCAGGTAATACTTCTGCAATCTATGCGGCACGTAAAGGCATTAAAACAGGTATCGTTGCTGAGCGCATGGGCGGTCAGGTGATGGATACCATGGACATCGAAAACTTCACGTCTATTCAAAAGACCCAAGGTCCTAAATTTGCCGCTGAAATGGAAGCGCACGTTCGTGAATACGGCGTAGATATCATGAATCTACAACGTGTTGCAGACATCAAAGGTGCTGAACAAACGGCGAATGGTTTGGTTGAAGTGACTTTAGAAAATGGTGCAAAACTTGAATCGAAAACTGTCATCCTGTCTACAGGTGCACGTTGGAGAGAAATGAATGTACCGGGTGAAGCAGAATACCGTACACGTGGTGTAGCGTACTGCCCACACTGTGATGGTCCATTATTCAAAGGCAAACGTGTTGCAGTAATTGGCGGCGGTAACTCAGGTGTAGAAGCAGCCATTGACCTTGCAGGTATTGTTGAGCATGTAACGCTTGTTGAGTTTGATACCAAACTACGTGCTGACCAAGTATTACAAGACAAATTGAACAGCTTACCGAACACCACTGTAATTAAGAATGCGCTTTCTACAGAAGTGGTTGGTGATGGCAAACAAGTGACTGCACTGAAATACAAAGACCGTGCAACTGATGTTGAACACACTGTTGAACTAGCAGGCATCTTCGTACAAATCGGTTTGTTGCCAAACACTGATTTCTTAAAAGAAACAGCA
>NZ_SGSS01000093.1:0-779 GCF_004209135.1 Acinetobacter sp. WCHAc060006
GGATTGCTTCGGTGAACTGATCCAAATTGATGGCTCATATCATGACTGGTTTGAAGGTCGAGCTGCAAAATGCTGCTTGTTGGTTTATATCGATGATGCTACTGGAAAGCTGTTGCATCTGCGCTTTTGTGAGGCTGAAACGACCTTTGACTACATGCTTTCAACCCGAGCCTACATTGAACAATACGGCAAACCTCTAGCCTTTTATAGCGACAAGCATTCGGTATTCAGAGTTAATCAGAAATCCAGGCAAGACAGCCAGATTACGCAATTTGGGCGGATTCTGAATAATTTGAACATCGATATTATCTTTGCCAACTCACCACAGGCCAAAGGTCGTGTGGAACGTGCCAACAGAACCCTTCAGGACCGTCTGATCAAGGAGATGCGCCTGGAAGGCATCGGTTCGATTGCAGAGGCCAATATATGGTTACCCTGCTTTATTGAGCAGTTCAATCAGAAGTTCGCCAAATGTGCGCGAAACTCAAAGAACCTGCATCGGCCATTAAGCGAATCTGATCTTGAACTGGATGATATTTTTACCTGGCAGGAACCGCGTAAGGTCACCAAGAATCTGACCCTGACCTATGACAAGTGTATTTATATGCTTGAACCGACAGAGCTGAATCATAAGCTTGTTGGGCTATACATTTCATTTCTGGAGTACCCGGATGGTACTGTGGCAATCATGCATGAAGGACGGAAGATCAACTATAGCGTCTTCAATAAACTGGCTGGACTGCAGCAAAATGCAGTGGTTGAGAATAAAAGATTAGGCT
>NZ_SGSS01000094.1:0-770 GCF_004209135.1 Acinetobacter sp. WCHAc060006
TCTTTGTACACGACAAAAAAAGATAACTCATTGAAATAATGGCATAATACTTGTTTTCTGACGACGAATATGATGACACATTTCAATGAGTTACATCTCATCTTAAACAAATATCTAAAGTGGAACAAGTCACATGCAAATTTTGGTAAAGATCGTATTGTGAATGTGTTTGCAGACAGAGAATTTATCGGTGAGAAATGGTTTACATGGTTAATTGAAAATGACATTAACTTCTGTATACGTGTTAAAAAACTTTATTGTGACCAATCACTTAGCCAAGAATCATAAAATTAGTGATTTATTTCGTCATCTTCAAGTTGGTCAAACTGAATGTCGTAAACGACGTATTTGGGTTGGTCGAGTGAAACTGTATATTAGTGCGCTACGATTAGAAGATGGAGAGCTTTTACTTGTTGTTTCTCCTATGTTTAATGCTTCTGCTATTCGTGATTATGCATTACGCTGGGAAATCGAAACGTTATTTAGTTGTCGCAAAGGACGTGGATTCAATCTTGAAAATACTCGTTTAACAGACCCTAGACGAGTCAAGAAATTGATAGCAGTGCTAGCTATCGGTTTCTGTTGGTGCTATTTAACAGGTGAATGGCAACATGATCGGAAAAAAGCGATAAAAATAAAGAAGCATGGACGACTTTCAGTAAGTTTATTTCGCTACGGTTTGGACTATGTTCAAATGGCTATTCTACGTTTGATTGGTTTTGGAAAAAAAGAAGAATTTAAGAAAGTGCTAGCAATTTTAAGAAAGAAAA
>NZ_SGSS01000095.1:0-763 GCF_004209135.1 Acinetobacter sp. WCHAc060006
GGCACTGTTGCAAATAGTCGGTGGTGATAAACTTATCATCCCCTTTTGCTGATGGAGCTGCACATGAACCCATTCAAAGGCCGGCATTTTCAGCGTGACATCATTCTGTGGGCCGTACGCTGGTACTGCAAATACGGCATCAGTTACCGTGAGCTGCAGGAGATGCTGGCTGAACGCGGAGTGAATGTCGATCACTCCACGATTTACCGCTGGGTTCAGCGTTATGCGCCTGAAATGGAAAAACGGCTGCGCTGGTACTGGCGTAACCCTTCCGATCTTTGCCCGTGGCACATGGATGAAACCTACGTGAAGGTCAATGGCCGCTGGGCGTATCTGTACCGGGCCGTCGACAGCCGGGGCCGCACTGTCGATTTTTATCTCTCCTCCCGTCGTAACAGCAAAGCTGCATACCGGTTTCTGGGTAAAATCCTCAACAACGTGAAGAAGTGGCAGATCCCGCGATTCATCAACACGGATAAAGCGCCCGCCTATGGTCGCGCGCTTGCTCTGCTCAAACGCGAAGGCCGGTGCCCGTCTGACGTTGAACACCGACAGATTAAGTACCGGAACAACGTGATTGAATGCGATCATGGCAAACTGAAACGGATAATCGGCGCCACGCTGGGATTTAAATCCATGAAGACGGCTTACGCCACCATCAAAGGTATTGAGGTGATGCGTGCACTACGCAAAGGCCAGGCCTCAGCATTTTATTATGGTGATCCCCTGGGCGAAATGCGCCTGGTAAGCAGAGTTTTTGAAA
>NZ_SGSS01000096.1:0-740 GCF_004209135.1 Acinetobacter sp. WCHAc060006
TCATAAGTCATTTTTCACTCAGCTCCAAGTTATAAATTCCAGCAATTAGATTGAATCTTAATGCTAGTCTTTTGCCTCGATTGCGATATCGCTCAGCAAGAATTTTGAAGGTTTTCAAACTGCCAAATACATGCTCAATTCCAATTCTTCTTTTATTGATTTCCTGATTATAGATTTTTAGTTCGGAATCCAGTTTACAGCGCTTCTTTGCTTTTAATGGCAACAGGCTATTTGGATACACTGTATAAATTCCCTGATAACCCTTATCCGCAAGGATAAATGCACCTGCAGGAATCTGATTCAAGTTACGTTTGAAGAGTTCGAAATCATGTACGGCACCACGACTCGTACATAAACTCAGGATTTTTTGAGTTTGATAATGAATGATGGCCTGTACTTTGAAAGTGTGGGTCTTTTTCTTGCCGCTATAGCTTTTCTTCTGTTTTTTTAGGCCTTTGGATTGGAATTTCTGTGGCATCCACGATCACAACATTCCAATCGATGCCTTCGCCCTCGGGTAAATCTTTGGGTAAATTAAAGAGATTGGACCGAATCAGGCAGTCTTCAACATGACGGACAATTCTTGAGGCTGTGGGCTCTGAAACCCCGTAGCTCGTCGCAACGTGAAATAAGGTTCGGTATTCCCGCCAATAGCTTAGACAGAGCAGAACCTGGTCTTCCAGGCTTAACTTGGGCGGTCTGCCTTTGGCAGGGACATGTTTCTTCAATTGCTCAACCAT
>NZ_SGSS01000097.1:0-734 GCF_004209135.1 Acinetobacter sp. WCHAc060006
GGCTTTGTTGCACAAAGATTTGAAATGCAAAGCGCCCCTAATTGAGCCAAATTTAAGGCGTAACTTGGGTAAGTGGTCGACCTAATTCCGTAAATCTGTTGAGGACTGCTACACGTGCATGAATTTCATTCACCTGACTAGGAAAGCTTCTTGCCATTAATTTATCGCCTAATAATTTGATGCAATGCATCTTGGTTTCCACCAAACTGCGGCGATGATAGCCTGACCATTTTTTCCATAATGTCCTGCCTAAACGTTTAACTGTTCGAAGTAATTCATTTCGCTCTAGCGAGCTGATCTCTGTATCTTTCCATGGTTTCGCATTTTTTCTAGGTGGAATCACCGCATGTGCTTGCCGATCTGCAATGACCTGACGGCATTGCTTGGTGTGATAAGCTCCATCGGTATAAACAGAGTCAATCTGCTCATCTTGTGGAATCTGATTAAGTAAATCACCAAGCACCTGTGAATCACTGACATTATTGGTTGTGAGCTGAATAGCGCGTATTTGTAGGGTTTTGGCATCTATACCAATATGTAGTTTACGCCATTGGCGACGATATTCAGCTCCATGTTTCTTGCGTTTCCATTCGCCCTCACCTAGAAACTTCATGCCTGTAGAGTCTACGAGTAGATGCAGTCCATCGCTACTTTTTTGGTAGCTGATTGCAATATCAATATGCTTTTGTCTTCTACAAAGCGTACTGTAATCTGGTGCGGTCCAATTTAATCCG
>NZ_SGSS01000098.1:0-734 GCF_004209135.1 Acinetobacter sp. WCHAc060006
TAGGCTCTAGACTAGCAGATTTACACTTAATTTTACCTAATGAGGTTCCACAGCTCAGTTGCTAACTCATTAGGTTCCCTCATCCAACGCCATTCAGTTTCTTTAAGATGATAATCAAAGTACTCTTTTGATATGCCGTTAAACTTTGCTAGCCTTCTTTTACAAAAGCTCCAAAATGATTCTATTCCATTTATATGACATTCTCCTCTAGCAAACTCATTTGCTCCGTGATTTACCCTAAAGTGCTTTGAATAACCCACATCAACAAGACCATTATAGCCACGCCATCCATCACTATAAATCACACTCTCAAGTGAAACTTTACCAATGATAACCTCTTGTAAAGTCTTCATTTTACAGTCAGGTACGATTTCAGTATAGACGCGCCCATTACGTTCGAATATTCCAAATACTGGCTGTTTTAGAGTCCCACGACCACGCTTTAACTTTCCATGAAACCCACGTTGCCTTTTCGCTCCAAAATAGCTTTCATCTACTTCTATTGAACCAACAAACTTAGCTCTTAAATCTGTTTGATGATCATAGATAGTTTCTCTAAAAAGCATGTACCAATAGTTAATCGTATTACGATTTAAATTGAGTAATAAGGCTGTTTTGGAAGCAGGAATATCAACACAAAAGCATTGAATAATTTTTTTAATCTTGTAGTGACTTAATTTACTGTTTTCTATCATGATTCTAGACTAACATAATCATTTTGCTAGTCTAGAGCC
>NZ_SGSS01000099.1:0-716 GCF_004209135.1 Acinetobacter sp. WCHAc060006
CGATTATCGTCAAATTTCTCAGTTGATTTTCAATATATTTTCATTCGACAAAGTGCAACTGACTTTAGATAGAACCAATTGGAAATGGGGAAAACGAAATATTAATATCCTGATGCTCGCGATCGTTTATCGTGGAATAGCGATACCTATCGTTTGGACATTACTTAATAAACGTGGAAATTCAGATACAAAAGAGCGTATTGCTTTGATTCAACGCTTTATCTCCATTTTTGGTAAAGACCGTATTGTGAATGTGTTCGCAGACAGAGAGTTTATCGGTGAGCAGTGGTTTACATGGTTAATTGAACAAGACATCAACTTCTGCATTCGTGTTAAAAAAACTTTATTGTCACCAATCATTTAGGAAAGAATCATAAAATCAGTGATTTATTTCGCCATCTTCAAGTTGGTCAAATTGAATGTCGTAAACGACGGATTTTGGTTGGTCGAGTGAAACTATATATAAGTGCACTACAGTTAGAAAATGGAGAACTTTTACTCGTCGTTTCTCCTCAGTTTAATGCCAATTCTATTCAGGATTATGCATTACGCTGGGAAATTGAAACCTTATTCAGTTGTCTCAAAGGACGCGGGTTTAATCTTGAAAATACTCGTTTAACAGACCCTAGACGAGTCAAGAAATTGATAGCAGTGCTAGCTATCGGTTTCTGTTGGTGCTATTTAACAGGTGAATGGCAACATGATCAAAAAAAAGT